>JAIRQK010000173.1 GCA_031256525.1 Campylobacteraceae bacterium | reverse complement strand
TCTATCTCTTGTAAAACTCTCTTTAAAAACTCGTTTTTGGAACAAAACAGAAACAATGCACTTGCAAAAAAAGCAGCAATGATCGAATCTATAACTGCCATCTTGTACAATGCTTTACTCTTTGTCCAAAATGATGCTCCAAAAAGTGTCATTATATTTATACGTTCTTGATGTTCATATATCCAAATTCTAAGCTGCATAATTATAAGCAATATTGAAATAAAACAAATTATACACGTAAAAAATAAAACTACTGCTCTTAAGAGCTGTAAAACTTTGTAAATTTTATCATAAGTTTTTGAAAATATCTCAACTTTATCAATATTATTGTAATTTAGGAGCTGTTTTTTTAGATTATCAGTAACCGTTGTCGTTGGAAATTGCTTTAGTTTTACTGTATAAAAATGAGGCATCTTCTCTTTTATGGAGGCTATGTTTTGTGTTATGTTAGTCTGTTTAATTTTATCAATCATACCTGAACTGTCCAATTCATCAATACTTTTTATGATGGAAAATTTTTCTAACATCTCTTCTTTATCAACTGCTTTTTTTGAAACAACAATTATTGAATAATCATCAATTAAATTTTCTTCATAGCTTTTTATAATTTTGTTTGTTAATACAATAAACTCAAAGCTACAAAGCAAAACAAATAGAGAAAGAATCACAGAAAAATGGTTCTTAAACGACTTCATGCAAACCACCATTTTCTATAAAAAACTCTTTATATTCTGTATTTATAGTAGCAGGAATATGGTGAGTAACCACAATGATTGTCGTTCCTAAATGCTCTCTCGCATTTCTAAGTAACGACCATATAACTTCGCTTGAGTAATCATCTAAATTTCCAGTTGGTTCATCTGCTAACATAAGCAGTGGATTGTGAGCTAAGGCTCTTGCCATACCAACTCTTTGTTGTTCGCCTCCACTAAGCTCAAACGGGTATTTGTTAGCTTTATGCGAAAGTTTTACATGTCTTAATAATTTTTGTGCTTGTGCTACACAGACATTTTGTGAAAAACCACCAATAATCAAAGGCAACATTATGTTTTTTTCTATCGTCCACTCATTAATAAGCCTATAATTTTGAAACACAATACCAATATATCTTCTTAAAATATTTAGTTTTGAAGGTGAGATATTTTTCATTCCAATTCCACAAACACTAACATTTCCTGAACTTGGAGGCATTTCGCCATATAGTGATTTTAAAATGGTTGATTTGCCACTTCCGCTTTTTCCTGTTATAAAAATAAAATCACCAGTTTTTATCTTTGCATCAGCTTCTATGATAGTTGGCTTGTTAGTATCGTAGCTAAGAGTTAGCATTTGCATATCGATGATATTTGTTCTGTTTTCACTACTCATCTAATAACAACCCTCTAATTAAACTATGAACTTCTCTGTTTGCTTTTGTAGCATATATTGACTTTGGAAAATAACAACTCTCGCCATTTTCATCAACTAAAATAAAAGTTTGCTCAGCTTTTTGCGTATCGCCAAATGCTAACTTAATAACCAAGTTATTACTTCCTGCATGCAAAGATATAAAACGCACAAAAAAATCATCTCTCACATAAGTTTCAGATTTAAACTCGTCCCCTATTCTATCAAAATTTAACTTATTAAATATTAACTTGTTAGGCGTTTGTATCTCATCTGAAGATATTTTATTTGTTAGAACTAACTCGTAGATATTTTTTTGCATCTTTTTCCATCTATCTTCATATTTGCTGGAAATTTCTATATCTTGATTTTTTATCACTTTTACACTATTTTTATCAAAATTATTAAATATTTCAAGCGAATATTCATAGTACAAATCGCTATCTGTTCTTAACTCTATTTGACCATTTTGTTTTAAAACCCTAATAGCTTCATCAACAAAAGAGTCGCTAATAACGCGTCTATGCGGTTTTTTATCCCACGGAACTGGAAAATGGACAAATATTTTCGAAACCGAATTTGATGGTAAAAACTCTAATAATACTCTCGCATCATAATCAATCAAAACAACATTCTCCATCTTCAATGCATCACACTGTTTTATAACTTGCTCTATAGAAGGTTTATGAATCTCTACACCTATAACTAATTTTTCGGGATTTTGTTTTGCTTGGTGCAAAAGATGTCTTCCGCTACCAAAACCGATTTCAAGTAAAATTTCATCTTTGTTAGTAAAGCTATTTTGTGCGAAAAAATCAATATCCTTTAGTATTGTAGAATTTTTTTTATATCTATTTGAGGCTGGTTTTATGTTTGAAAATGTTGGCTTTGCATTGGAGTGTTTTGCAAATATATTCAGAGCTTCTTGTAAATAAATAACCTGAGTTGGTCTGGATATCTTTTCTCCTTTTACCAAAAAGCTACCATTTCTACTATAAATATTCAAAAAGAAGTTTTCACTACCTTTTTTCACTAAAATAAGTGTAGAGTTTTTATGTTTGGCTGCCCAACAAAAATTATACCCATCTTCGCAAAATGGCAAAGATGGGATATTTAGAACTTCTGTATGAAAATTTGGCATATATTAAAACTCTGGGATAACAACAACGATTTTTTCTGAGGCTTTAGATGTTAGTCCATATTTATCTATAGTGTAGACATTATATGTATATTCTGTTTTAGGAGTTACATCATTATCGGCAAATGAATTCTTCTCTATATTTGTAAAAGTTGTGGTATTGCTTCCAGACTTTTTAACTACTTGAAACTTTACAGCTCTTTGAGATATATCGTTCCACCCAATCAAAACACCTTTTGAGTCATATTTTAGAACATTTATCGCAGGTTCTTGCGGAGCTGGTAGTGTTGAGCCTTTAGCTGATACTTTTTGTCTTGGCGACTCAAGCTCATCTTTATCTACAGCGGTAACAAAATAGTATCTTGCAACGCCATTGTCATTGATTAAGTCTTCAAATGTGTTATCGACCGTTTTTGCATGATAGCTAAAAAGCAAACTTGGGTTAGATGAGCGATAGACCTTATAATAACTTATGCCCTCTTGTGCCACTCTGTCCCAAGTTAAAACTACGCTTTTTGGTAAATCGTTTGTTGTCTGAAGATTTTCTACCATAAGAGGCAAGTCTTTAGTTTGTCCCTTTACAACTTCTGTTGGAGCAGAAACCAACCCATCGTGAGTTTTGGCTTTTACTCTATACTTATAACTTTTGCTATCGCTTAGACCTTTATCTATATATTCAGCGTTAAGTCTGCCATTTACGGTTGCGATTTGCTTCCAATCGTCCCTTGCCAAATCACTTCTTTCAACCACATAAGAAGATACTCTTTGCGATGGATGCGGTCTCCAGATGAGCTTTGTTCTATTTGGCAAATTACTAACCACTGTTATAAACGGAATAGGCTCAATATTTTGTGTTGTAGCTGCACTTACTTGGGGGCTTATCTGAGACTCTTGCTTTGTGTCCGAAAAAGTACTCATAGCATAAACATAATTTGTTTGCGGTTCTAATTTTGTATCAACATAGTGCGATACATATCTATCATCTATCGTAGCAACTCTATCTAAAGATTGCGAATTTGTTTTTGGATTTGACCTGTAAACATAATAACCACTAACTCTTCCATCACCAACAGGAATCCACTCAAGCCCTATGGCATTCATATCTGATAGAGTTTTAATGTTCTCCACCACAGGCAAAGTCATATCTGTTGGCAACTGAGCTGTCGAATTTGGTCCTTGACAACCACTAATAAATAGTGTTAATCCTGCTAAAAATAGTGTCAATTTTAAGCGTTTCATCAATATCTTCCTTGTTAAAATTTTTATCTAAAATCTCTCTAAAATCACCATACAAAGGTGCGATAAAAGTCATATTTTGCTTACTTTTTGGATGCGTAAGATAAAGACAATACGCATGCAACATAACTCTATTGATTTTATCATTTTGGCTCTTAAATCCGTATAAATCGTCTCCCAAAATATGTCTACCAATGGAATTTAAATGCACCCTTATCTGATGTGTTCTGCCAGTATACAATTTTGCTAAAATAAGTTCGAATTGTTTAGCTTTTAAAAGCGAAAAAAAAGCACTTTTTGCCTCTCTTCCATCTTGAACAATTGCCATTTTTGTCCTATTTTTCGGATTTCTCGCTATTGGTTTTTCGACAATAACATCATTTTTTAACTCCTTATCAATTAAACCAAGATAGTATCTTCCCATAGTTTTATCCTCTAATTGCTTTGATAAAAATATGTGCGAAGCGTTATTTTTTGCGATAACTAAAGCTCCACTTGTCTCTTTGTCGATTCTGTGTACGATTCCGTACCGCTCTTCTCCACTTAGAGTAGAGAGTGAAATATTTTTTGATTTTAGCCAATCAACCAAAGTCAGCTCTTTAACGCTTGGTGCTGGATGAACTGTTAAAAAAGGAGGTTTATTAACTACTAAAATATCATCATCTTCATAAATTATAGGCACATCAAAATCTACCTCAAACTCCCTATTTTCATCTTTTTTGGTGCTATTTAGCTTCACACATAGAACATCGTCCATATTTAACTTATACCCTGCTTTTGTGATAGCTTTGTCATTAACCTGCACATTGCCAAGTCTAATAAGCTCTATTATCTGATTTCTTGATGATTGCATCTCTTTTGTTAAAAAGTGATCTAACCTTATTTTTTCTTCTTTGCATGTAAAAAAAATTTCTTGCATTTTTTTCCTTAAATTGGCTTTACTTTGCTATAATTATGTAAAAATTTTAATTCGGGATAACAAAATTGATACAAATTGACAGAAGAATTATAACTCATTTTGACTTTTTGATACCCTTGTTAGTTTTACCAATAATTTGTTTGTCCTATTATCTAATAAATGAAGCAAATAGCTCCTTAGGTGATAAACAGTTTGTATATTTTATAGTTGGTGCTATTTTTTTTCTATTTTTCTTTCTATTTCCGATAAAAAAAGTTGACTGGATAATTCCATTTTTATATTGGATAGGAATTGTCGGTCTTTTAAGCGTTGATTTGTTTGGTGTAGAAAAACTTGGTGCGAGAAGATGGCTTGAAATTCCCTTTACGAGTTACACAATTCAACCATCTGAAATTTTTAAGCCTCTTTTTTTGCTTATGATGTGTTATCTTATAAAAAGAGAGCCACCTGATGAAAATGGTTACAATTGGAAACAGTTTGGCATTTTAAGTTTTCATATTTTGTTGCCATTTCTTTTAATTGCTAAAGAGCCAGATCTTGGAACTGCTATGATTCTTCTGATAGTTGGATTTGGAATACTTTTTATTATTGGTGTAAATAAAAAAATTTGGATAACACTTAGCTTGTTCATTGTAGTGTGTAGCCCTATTCTTTATGCAAGTTTACACGATTATCAAAAGAAAAGAATTAGTGATTTTCTAAATGAAGACCCAAGCTACCATGTCCAACAATCAATAATAGCCATAGGTTCTGGAGGGCTTACTGGAAAAGATAAAGATGAAGCCACGCAAACACACCTAAAATTTTTGCCAATCGCAACAAGTGATTTTATATTTGCCTATTTGATAGAGAGATTTGGTTTTTTTGGTAGCTTTATACTTGTCTTTTTGTATGCGTTATTAGTACTACATCTCTTAACTTTGGGTTCTTATCTAAAAAATGACTACTTTGCCAAAGTTATGACTACTGGGGTAGCATTGTTTATATTTACATATATGGGTGTAAATATATGTATGACGATAGGATTTGCACCTGTTGTGGGGATTCCATTGCCATTTTTTAGCTATGGTGGAAGCAATTTTATAACATTTATGATATTCTTTGGGATAGTTGAAAATCTACTTGCTTTTAGGTTTGACTCAACTTATACATTTGTAAAATACTCTTGATTTTTTTTCTAAACATTTCTTTAA
>JAIRQK010000133.1 GCA_031256525.1 Campylobacteraceae bacterium | reverse complement strand
CAAATTTATGTTTTTTATGTGAAGAGCTTAATTTTGAAGAGATAGAGACTGCACTGTTTCCATAATATTTAGGTTCGGTTATAAGATACCTAATCATTTTTTGAGAGTCTGTTTGCAATCTCTTCTAAAAGTTTTGTCTGCTTTTTCATCTCCTTTGTTCTTTCAACTTGTAAAGAGAAAAGTTCAATCAATACAACAAGAAATAGTCCTATAACAAAACCTACTATACCAGCTAAAAATGCATAAGAGAACCCAAAAGGCAAAAATAGAAAAAAGAGTTTAAAGAAGAAAATAATAGCAAGAGCCCATGAAGCTCCTGCTAAAAAATGTATTAAAATTTCAAGATAACTTTTCAATTTTTTAATGGTCTTCGCTAATTTGGATAGCCCCACCAATATAAACATAGGTCAAAATCATAAATATAAAAGCCTGTATGATACCAAAACATAACAAAAGAGTATAAGGTAAAAGAGGAACAAAAAATGGAACAAGTGATAACATAACCAATAAAAATATATCATCACCTTTAACATTTCCAAAAAGCCTAAATGCTAATGAGATAATTCTTGAAAAGTGCGAGATTATTTCGATAGGAAACATCAATGGTGCTATAAAAATGTTTGGTCCCATAAAATGCTTAAAGTATTTAATTACGCCATTTGTTCTAATGCCTTCAAAGTTGTAGTACAAAAATACAATGATTGCCAAAGGCAAAGTAACATTGATATCACTTGTAGGCGACTCAAAACCAGGAATTAATCCAATCATATTTGATACCAATACAAAAAAACCGATAGTTACTGCAAGAGGGAGATATTTTTTTGCAACATCTTCGCCAACGATACTGCTTGCAGCATTAATAATGTTTTCCAAAATAGCTTCCATAACATTTTGAGTTCCACGAGGTACTAACTGCATAGATTTTGTAGCAAAACTAGCAATGAGTAAAATTATAAAAACAACGATTACAATTTGTGAAACTATAATAAATGTGTGGTTGTGAGACAACAATTCAGTAAATACAAACAAATTTTGCATATCTTAGATTCCTAATGTTTATAAAATTTTCGCCGTATTGTATCAACTTAAGCATTAAGTTTTTATGAAACTGCTTGATTTGTTTATAATTTTTGTTGTACTGCTTGTGATAATCTTTATAAAATTAACTTATCTATCTCTTTTGATTGACCAAGTCTATATAGTGCAAAGTCATACTTTATAGGGTCATTTTTATCAAAAGAACACAGAGTTTCGGTCAATTCCAAAACAGCTTTAAAATCATAAGTTTTTCTTTTTAGTAGTCCCAATTTTTTCGAAACATTAAAAGTATGAACATCAAGTGGCATTAAAAGATGACTTTTGCTCACCTCTTGCCATAACCCTATATCAAGCTCATCTTGCCTAACCATCCACCTTAAAAACATATGATATCTTTTGTATGGTGATGTGTGTTTTTTATCTGGAATTTTCCCAAAGAAAAACTCATAGCCAGTTGAGCTATATCTATTTAAAGAGTATATTTTTTCTATTAAACAGCTCAAACCGTCCATAACATCTTGATTTTTTCTATATCCTTCTAAAAAAAACGCTTTTAAACCGCCCTCTTTTTTTATCCTTGAAAAAGTTATAAAAATCTCTTTAACATCATTGATTGATTGAAAACGATAGTATCTGTTATCAAGCTCTTTTTCTATAACTCTCTCGTCATTAAGTAGATTAAAATCAAGCGAACGCAAAAATCTCTCAATCAATCTCGCATTACCATAAGCAAACAAAGCACAAATTAACGCAATTACTTCATCTTCATACATCTTTGCTACTCTTAGTGGGTCAGCTTCACTTAGAAGTCCATCTAAACAATTTTTTTTGCCAACTTCAATATCTAAAAGTTTTTTTATGTTTAAAAGATGTTGTTGCAATGCTTACTCCTCCAAACTATAAAAAGTGATAGAGCTGTTGCCAAAAGTTTTGGTTTTTATTAGTTGAAATTGACCAATATTTCTTGGCATACTAATTTTGCTCATATGCTCAAATGTCGCAAGTTCAACCTTTTTTGTCTCCAGTGATTTTAAAAGATTAAATGTCTTTTGATATATATCGTTCATTCCATCTCTAATTTCAAATGGCGGGTCAAAATAGAGATAGACTTTTTCATCAATTTTTTGCATAATCTTTGTAAGTTCCTCAAAAGCATCACCAAAAACCGCTTCACAATTCACTCTATCTAAGCTACTGCAATTTTTTCTTAAAATATCAAATGCAGCTCTATTTTTTTCGATAAAAAAGGCTTTCTTTGCACCACGACTAATTGCTTCAAGCCCAATAGAACCGCTTCCTGCAAAAACTTCAATAAAAATTTTATCAACAATATCGAATTGTATTGTATTAAAATAGGAAGATTTCAAAATAGCTTTTGTGCTTCTTGTGCTCTCAAGTGGTGGCAAAAGTAGTTTTTTTCCTTTAAATTTCCCACCAACAATATTTACATACAATGGAGTATTTTTATTCATTTAGTTTCAACTTATATCTATTAAATTTTTAGAATTGTAACATATATATATCTATAAATAAAGAAAAAATATCACATATAAGAAGTTTGTAATCGTTTTTTAAATATCCTATTTGTTTTTAATTACTATTTTAATTGGAGCCTATATGAAACAAATCTTAATGGGTAACGAGGCTATTGCTTTAGCTTTAATGCACTCAAATATTGATATGCTCTCAGGATATCCCGGAACGCCATCAAGTGAAATACTCACGCATTATCAAAAACTGATATCAAAACATAATTTAAATGCGTATGCTCAGTGGGCTACAAACGAAAAAGTTGGTTTTGAAGTTGCGTATGCTGGTGCAGTAGCAGGAAAAAATGCTTGTGCAACTATGAAGCAGGTTGGGCTTAATGTTGCAAGTGATGCATTAATGAGTGCAGCATATATCGGCAATCTTGGTTCGATGCTTTTAGTTAGTGCTGATGACCCTGGATTTTATTCATCTCAAACAGAACAAGATAGT
>JAIRQK010000078.1 GCA_031256525.1 Campylobacteraceae bacterium | reverse complement strand
TAATCACCAAAACTAAGACTACCTCCTTTATTAACTTCTGATATTTCTTTATTAGCTTCTGATATTTTCATGTCATGAAAAAAGTTAAGGAAAGGCTTTTTGCCTTTAGGAAATATAATGATACCATCGTAAGGTCCCTTATCACCATACTTGCCGTTTTGTGGAAATCTGCGAATGTTTATTGTAGATTTGTATTTTTTTAAATACTCTTTAAATTCTTCCTCACTAATTTCTTTGTACTTAGTATCTTTTGTTTTAAAACGTTTTATATATGCAAGTTTATCTTCATAACCTTCATCTATTAATTCAATAACTTCGGCTTTAGTGCAGAGTCTATAGTCTTCTGTTTCGATTAGCTTAGTATTACCTAAATATACTTGTCTGTCATACGCTTGAAACTGACTATTCCAAAGCATTGGTTTTTCATATCCACGTCTAGTAACTTTTATAAGCATTTTACCATCCTCATTAAAGTAGTAGTCTGGTATATCTGTAACTTCTAAGTAGTAAAAACCATTTTCGTTTATTTTTAAATTTCCTATAACTGTTTGGTTGTCATATCTTCCAATCCTACCAAATACTACAGCTGTATTTTCAACAGAGAAGTTGTTTCTGTATAGTGGCGTTTGTGGTATCATAGAACATATCAAATATAAAAATATACATATCAATATTAAAGAGATAAACTTTAAAAACTTTTTCATAACTTTAACCCCCTCACTCTAAAACAATTAAATTTTAAAGAACAGATTTTAACATAATTTTTTTTCAAATTCAAACCCCTATACCTGAAAACTATGTCTTTCTAATTTAGTAGCTAAACTATCAACAAATACATCGCTATTTCCATCAAGTCCTACCATTTTAAGTGTCCAGTTTGGAGCTGTTAATATCAACTTCCACATTATAAACATACTTCCTATTGAGGCTATAATGGTTAGTAGTACAAAGAATATGTTCATTACAGAGGCAAGTACCATATCCTCATTTATAGCAGTAATAGCTGCAAACTGTTCATTTAGCAAACTCATAAAAACATCAAGAACTAAACTATGTGCAAATAGAGCAAAAAAGATAAATAGAACTATCAGTATAGGCTTAAAGAATATAGCAATTCCAGTTAACAAAAAGTCAAATATCTTATTAACTCTCTTTGTAGTAAGTGAAAAGGCTACAACAAATGGCATAATATAGAAAAACTTTGCTAACTCAACCAAATAACCTATAGTTGCAATAACAGCAGCAACTACGCAAAATATTATTGGTAGAAGTTTAATTAATTGTTCATATATCCAAGCTGTGTATAGTACTGATGAGCAACTTTTGCACACCAAATTCATAAGAGCATATTTGACCGTATCGGTGTTTTGCAGTGTTATAAAAAGCTTTACGCCCCAACTTTCTAACTTGCTATCTTCATCATTTGGTTTTTTTCCATCAATAAAATCATAAACTTTAGAAGCACCCGGCAACATAAAGTAAACCAATTGACCCATAAAAAGACCTATAGCATCATCAATATAATCTTTACCATTTCCCTGTTTTGCTATACTTTTTTCTACTGCCCCTATATTTTTCTTAACCTGTTCATTTTCAACATTTTTTCTTTCATACATAGGCATATTTTCGATAAATATAAACCAAGGTGCTATTATCGTAGCTTGCAACCAACCAAGCTCTGCTAATCTATTTTCTGTAATATTTTTTATCATATTAAGATTTCTTCTTAATGGTCTTTCATCCCATCTATTAAGATCAAACACATTAACTTCCCAAATACTATCAGTTAAAGTATCTTTCATTGAAGCAACACGAGGTTCAAGTTGATTGATTTGATAAGAAATTTTATAGTAACTGTCCCACAAATTATAACAAGCTATAACCCTTATATCTTTTGTTGTGTTACTCCAATTATTTTTTTCCATATTATCTATTTCATTTGCATTCTTTGGATCTGCTGGATTTGGAAATTCTTTTCTGTTATCAGTTTTTCTATGTTCATTAGAATACCACGGGGATGAAATTCCATATCCTTCATATCTTGCTTCGCATAATTTTAATTGTTCTCCCACAACTTTTATTTGTTTTTGTAATATATCAAGATTTTGTCTTGCATCTCTTTCGGTATCTTGTGCAACAGCACCAACAGATGCAAAAAGTTTATTCATATAAGCGTTAATTCCTACTTGTGCTGTTTGATCGGCTATCTCAACACTTCTTTGCACAAAGTGTCTTGTTATCTTTTGGACAATATTTGTATTTATGCCATCTTCCGGAATAGGTAGAAAGAAAAAGACTATACCAAGGGCTGGGGTTATCACTGTCATAAGCCATTTATTGCCAGTGTCATCATTGCTTTTATCAAGTAGCTTTACACCTCTTCTAAAAGCAACAGATATCATAAAAAAACTTCCGATAAATACTAGTAATAGAGTTTGAAGATGGGAGTATATTTTCCCCATATTATGATACATAGCTGCAAAAAAGCCTAAATTTGCTTTATTAAAAGTATCAGCTGTATTTGCTGGTTTTATATCACCAAGTGAAACTCCTTTAATACCAAAAATAGTACTAAATCCAGGTATTTTATCAAGCCAATCACGATATTCACCTGCAAATCTTGTATCTACAACTTTTCCACTATTCATAAGATTTGGATCGTCTAAAACTAAAGTTCCATCTCTTGCTGTTTGATAAAAATTAATTACATCAGGATCTAAAGTCATTAATGCAGCTAAAAATTTACTTACTGTCATTTTTTGAAATGTAACATTCATTTGACTATCCATTTTTACTTTAAGGTTGTAGCTCCAAAGTTCATTGTCTTTCAGCAGTTCTGTCTTTATAACTTCTTGACAGTTTTTATTAATAGTGCCTGCTGATTCACCATTGCCTAAAGGAATACTCTGATTGCCTTGCTTGTGATATACATCACAAGTAGTTGTACCAGTTATCACATCAAAGTTTACTATCCTTGTAACATATAGTGAATTATCTTTTACTTTTCTACATTGCATTTTACAATCTTCAGGCTTTGGTTTATTGTTTAATTTTTCTATTATCTCTTGACTTGCAAAAATACTTTCTTGTGCTGGTGTCTCCCCTGCCTCTTGTGCTTGCATTGTTGTTGTAAACACAAACATTGCAAAGATGGTTATAAAGAGTTTAATAAGTTTTGGATAAGTGGTATTTGGTTGTGCGATCTTCAGACCTCCAAGCAATGGTAAGATATTATATTTTACATTCTCTATTGTGATTTCCAAGGAGACAATACTCCCTCTATGACCTTTTTGTGCTTTATTCATACTATTTGTCCTTATTAAACTCTAAAAACATAGTTTTTGTTTATAACAGTCATAACTGTTTTTTCTCTTTCTCTATCAATCTCTAAATCTTCGCACCCTAACTAAAATAGTTAGTCAGGGTAGTTTGTTTTATCTGTTAACTAAAATATTTTAGTTAATTAACTCATTTTCGTCTCTTTATCTCTCTATTAATGACTCTATTCTCTGTTCTACTTCACTACGTGGAAACTTTGTATTTAGTATCATCTGCTTTTTAGCTGTGATGGTTACAATGTTCTTTTGTGCATCTGCCTCTTTTTGAATTTGTGATATTAAGAATACTTCACGCATCTGTTGATTGTATATCTTAGCCATTGCTTGAATTTTATAGTCTGGTCTTAGATATTTGATCCCCTCTTCTGTTGGCATTGCATAATCATCTTCTTTGCTTAATGCTTCTCTTGCAATACCTATTCTTTTTGCTGTACCTTGGTCAATTAGTCGGTGAAGTTCTTGTACTGTTGGTTGTGCATTATCACTATTGCTACCAATGCTTTCAGCAACTCTATTTGATGAAGATACTTTCAAATCTGAAGTTGCTGCTTCTTGTAGTACTTTGAGTTCACTATAGTACTCTTCCATATTCTTAGGTACTTTTAAATCATCAACTTTTATACTTGTTATATCTTTAGCGTTTTTACCGCTCCCTTTTGTACTGTTATCTTTCGCTAATTTATCAATTAAGAGTTTTAAAACTCTCTGATCTCCTGATCCATATGCTTTATATGCTGCACTCTCTGCTTTTTTAACAATCTTCTCTGCTGCAATGTCTAAATCTAAATCACCAATTTTTCTTCCTGATGGAAGTTTTTCATTAAGTTCATCAAATACTATATCAAATGTAGGTAAGCTACCTACCACCTTATCTGTTAGTTTCTCTTTGCCCTGTTTACAAAACTCCTTTAATGCTTTATTTGCATTAACATTGTTTCCGCAAAACTGCATACTTGCATCTACTTTATCAAATACTGAACACACATCAAGTGCTGGAAATTTTGGTAAAGCAGGAACACAAGAACCAATCATATCAAATAGTGCATCCATATTAAAATCATATTCGCCCGTGAAAGGATTAAAAGAGAAGCCAGGCACATTTACTTTCAATTTTGATAAATCTACTGGCTTAGAAGTTGGTGTGTTTGCCACAAAACCTTGTGCATTCAATGTTGCAACTAACGTTACTATTAATAATATTATCTTTTTCATTATCGCTCCTCAATAATTAATCCAAGCAAATTGCTTGCTTTTTGATATTCAAATAGCTTTTCTGCATCGCTTTTTGCGTTTTCAGATTTGAGTATTTGAAGTTTTTCATATAATTCGTTTTGGGTAGCTAATGCATCAAGATAAGACTTATAAGCCTTATCTAACTCTGCAATAGCTCCCTTTAGGTCATTAAACTTTTTTGTAATCTCTTTTTCAATGCTTGAAAATTTGGAGATTGCATAAGGATTGCAATTCTCAAATCCAGCATAAAGCTGCATACAAAAAATAAAAATTGCAATCACTATTTTCTTCATCTATTTAACTCCAAGCATATCAGACCAAAAATTTTTTAAAACATCAAGCCCTTTTTGGCTATCACCCATAAGTGCTACACCAATTAAAGCATCTACTAAGATGCCTACGATTGCACCTAATATACCTGCACCAGCAGCCCAGATAAAGACTTTAGTACTATCTTGGTCATGTTCAGCTTGTTTTTTAGAGTATTTAATTGCTCCAAAAACCCCCACACAAAACAGTATTAATGGTAAAAAACCAAATACCCATCTTACAAGTGTTCCAACAACTTTTTGTGCACTTGTATCAAAACTTGAAACAACTCCCTCAACGCCAGAAAATTCGGCTCCACCTTCTGCTGCAAACATAACTGTTGAAACAACAGCCAATAAAAATAGAACTTTTGCTATTTTTCTCATTCTTTTAACTCCTTTGATTTTTTTCTAACTCTTTTACTTTACTTTTTTTGCAAACTCGATATATGTGTAAAATCCATTATCTTGCGATAGATCTAAACTCATTTTATTACCTTCTGTGTCGGTAATTGTTTTACCTTTAATCAACTTTTTAATATCTGCTCTTGAAAGCTGCTTTTTAAATGCTTGGCTTTTAAAAGAGATATGAAAGTCACAATCACCAACATTAATAAAACTTGTACCTCGTTCCTCAATCTCTCGCTTTTTGCAATAAACACCACTATCATTCACCTCTAACATAGCTTCACAAAGTGGACAAGCTACTCTTTTTGTTGCTTTAGTCATCTTATGATCCTGTCTTTAAGATGTGTTCTATCCACAAATTTCGTGTGTATCCTATTAAGCTACTATCATTAGGCATAAACAATGCCAAACCTGCTATACTTGCCCATGCTATATAAAATATCGTTGTCATTATCACTGACACAGATATAAACGTAATAATTGTTAAAATGTTCTCATTATAAGTATCCTTTCTTGCTTGTTTAAAACCATAACTTGCCGCTCCTGCAATTAGAAGTAGGGGCAATAAAGCAAATATTAAATTTATTGTTGTTGTTGCCATTTTTAAAACTGTCCATGCACCATGTGCAGCATCACCACTTGCTTGAATAAAGTTAAAATTTTTAAAACTATCGCCACTATTCCAAAATATCTTTAAAACAGTATTGGAGATATACTTGCTTTGATCATAAAAGATATCAAGTATATGAATTAAAGCCATAAAGAACATACAACTTATAATATGCACGCAAAACGCCATAAACAGAGTAGTAATATATCCACCTTCTCCACTATTTGTAGTCTCTGCTTTTCTGATTCCACCTATCATTACAAGTAGAAATGGAGCTGTTGCAAATGTTATGGCAGATAGACCAAACACCAACGCAGCAACAATTAAATCAGCACCTACAATACTATCCATTACTGCTTCCTATGAGGTTAGGATTGGTGTTAAATAGCTCCATCTCCTCTTTACTAATCTCAAAACTCATCTGAAAAACACCGTCTCTATACCAGATAACCATCTCATATTGTTTACTATTGTTTATTGCTTCAATTAGTTTATCTGGTGGATTTAGTTCTTTAACCTCTGCCTTTACTTCCTCTTTTTTAGAAGGTGAGAGTAGAAATATTCTTGTATTGATATTTTTTAAAACGCCATGTGGAATATGTTCTGCGTTTTGAACAACGAAGCAAAGATGTAGATTATACTTTCTAGCTTCTAGTACCACTTTTGTTAAAATATTCTCAAAATAAGGCACTTTAAAGAAGTTTCTTGCTTCCTCTATTGCATAGAAAAGTTTTGGAGGTTTAATCCTGTTGCTTTTACACCAAAGTGCATAGTTTCTATCTTTTAGATATGTTTTTTGGAAGATGCAGAGAAAAATTGGTAAAAAGAGTGTATTCTCTTTAAAGTTGTTTAACTCCATACTTAAAAAATCAGCATCTTGGACTGCAACATTATCAAATGTATTAAACATTGGCTCTTTACCAATATCCGCACAGACAGTACTAACTTCAAGATATGTTTTACGGTCAATTTCAGCTAACTGTTGATTTGAGCTTTGAAGTTTTGCATACTTCTCAATATCTCTCAAGAGTGGACATTTTAAAAATCTAAACTCATCCTCTTTTAGAGTTTTCAGATTTGTACCATCTTCATATCCTAATGCTATTAATTTATCATATAGTGCTTTATGGGTTTCACTTAGATCGTAAACCTTGTAGTTTTGATAATCAACTTTGCCTTGATATATCTTTCTTATGATATCTTTGAAACATGTCATCTGCGGAAGAGTTAAAACGCTCTGTCCTTGACTTTGTCTAATAACACTTATTAGGTCTGCTGCAAACTGAATGTCAGCTTCTATATCATCTTTATTGCCATTAAAATCAACATAGACAATGTTGTATCTAAAAGTTCCCATACCGCTTTCAAGTTGAACGATATTGTTGTCTGGATTGGTTTTAAGTGCATTGATAAACATCTCATCACTATATCCAACATCATAAGCTCTTACCTTTACGCCCTTTCCAAGTTTCTCTGCTTTACGAGTCTCAATATTAAGGTCTATCATCTGTGCAATCATCTTCTGTTTTGCGACAGATTTTCCACTACCAGCAGATGCGATAATTACTGAGAATGGATTATCGTTTTCGCCACTAAAGCTGTAATTTATGAAACTTCCATTCTTATCTATACCATAGATATCCGGTTCACTTGGCATCTTTTTATGGACATTGGTAATGTAGTTATTTATATAGTCATCTTCAACTAAAAAATCAAACTCAGAAAGCCTATATTTTAATGGTGTTTTTTGTATAATTTTTGTGCGTTTTAGTTCATTGGGTATATAAGCATTTTTAAGATAATTACTCAAAGAGCCTATAATGCCATCTTTGCTTTTTTTCATATAGATAATGCTATTTACTAAAGCGTACTGTCTACCTGCATCAAACTCCTCTTTGATGGATTTTGCTTCGAATTTATTTCCAGTCCAACTTGCACTTGATATTATTTTATCTATATGATTCTTAATCTGCTTATCTGAAAAACTAAAGAAGTTCCATATAACTCCCTCAAACTCTTTTTCTTGTAAAAGTGCTTGGATTTTAGTTTTTTGTACACCTTTAATGAATTGGTAGGACTGATAGAGTCTAAACTCTTTTAATGCCTCATAGACTAAGGATCTGATCATATTCTTAAACAGGATATAAGTTGGTTCTTTTCTATCTCTATCTAAAAAATCCACATAG
>JAIRQK010000149.1 GCA_031256525.1 Campylobacteraceae bacterium | reverse complement strand
GCAAGAGAAACGCCAACAAAGCCTATTCCAAGTCCCGGAAAACCGGCTGCTAAAACAGCGCTCCCACAACCACCCAATACAAGCCAAAATGTTCCCACAAGTTCAGCTACATATTTTTTCATAAATACCTCCCTAAGGTTTTAAAATTAGGCACATTATATCAAGTTTGTTTATAAAATATACTGTTTAATGTTAAAATATTAATTATTTTTTATAGTATTAAACTTTTTGCTTTTTATTTTTTGTATTAAAATAATGTGTTATTTCATCACATGAGTATTGGTTTGTATAATAAAATTCTGCATTTTTAATATCAAATCCAACTCTTTTAAAATACTCTTCTATCTCTAAATATTCACTTTTATTACCAATAAATATAGATATAAAATTTTCATCTTCATCAAAAATCATAATTGTGTCATTGATGCTTTTATTTGATAAGCCAAAAATTATTTTGTATATAAATTTTGTTAATATAAGCATTGGATGCATTATGAGAATAGTAAATGGAAGCAAAAAAAAATGCATTATTTGACCAGTAAGTGTTGCTGTTTGTGATTTATCATAAAAATCTATAAATGTTTTTCTTATAGAGACAATATCTTTGATTTCTATTTTTAAATTGTGTACACCTTCTCTCAATATAGCACTATCTGTTAAAACTATTTTATTATTTTTCAAGATTAGAGAGCACATAAAATAAATACAAGTTAACCAAGAAACAATACTGAAAGCTGTAAGGCTCTTGCTCTCTTCTATTGACATAAAATTTAAAACAAAAAGTGTTGTTAATAAAATAATCGTTGCTATGTAGACATAAACTATCTTTGGCAATTTATCATCTATAACTATTGGTTCTTTATCATAATCTCTAATGTTTTGCATTTATTATCCATTTTTTATATCTATTTTTAAAATATATATTTACTAAAGACATTGTAATTAAAGTTGAAGATAACGCAACAATAACTAAACCAATAAATCCATCTTTATAATCACTAAACGATAAAGAACTATCACCTTTATACCTAAAATAATTCATCAAACAATATCCTTTTTTGCAAAATAATTTTCACACTATTTTTAAAAGTTAACTGTAGACCTTTTTTATATTTTCTACTTTTGAAGAGATATTTAAAATTACCATATCAGCAAGCACCAAGCAGACCATTGCATTAGCAACTACACTTCCTCTAACTGCGATACAAGGGTCATGTCTTCCTTTTAAAAAAAATGCTCTCTCTTCATCGTTTATAGTTACTGTTTTTTGCTCTTTGAAGATTGATGGAGTTGGTTTAAAATGGACTTTGAGTTTTAAGTTCTGCCCACTACTTATTCCGCCAAGTATCCCGCCACTATGATTTGTTAAAAAGCCTCGTTTGTCTATTTGGTCGTTGTTTTGTGAACCTTTTAATTTTGAAGCGTTTACGCCCTCACCAATTTCAACAGCTTTAACTCCATTTATGCCCATAAGAGCGTCCGCAAGTTTTGCATCAAGCTTTTCATAAAGTGGCTCACCAAGCCCAACTGGCATATTTAAAACCTCAACAATAACCGCTCCACCAATCGAATCATGCTCTTTTTTTATCTCTAAAATTTTCTCTTTTTGAAGCTCTTCAATATCTCTATCAAGTGCAAAAATTTCACTCGTCCTAGCAAAATCAAAATCAAAATTTTCCCCCTCAATATCGCCAATGCTACAGACTCCGCTTTGCACTTTTATATCAAGTATGTTTAGAAACTTTTGGGCAATCGCTCCCGCAGCTACTCTTACAGCAGTCTCTCTTGCACTACTTCGTCCTCCTCCTCTATAATCTCTAATCCCATATTTTTTAAAATATGTAAAATCAGCATGTCCGGGACGAAACAACTCTTTTATATTTTCGTAATCACTTGATTCTTGATTTTTATTATAAATAATAAGAGCTATTGAAGCACCTGTGCTAACTCCATTAAAAACCCCACTTAAAATCTGAACTTTATCATCTTCCCTTCTTGCAGTTGCGTATAGATTTTGCCCCGGTTTTCTTTTGTCAAGCGCGGTTTGTATATACTCTTCATTTACCCCAAGTCCAGATGGAACGCCATCAATAATACATCCAATTGCAACTCCATGAGACTCCCCAAAAGTGGTTATCCTAAAGTGATTTCCAAAGCTGTTCAATTTGTCTCCTTTTTTATTATCTCAATGGCAATTTGTGCGCTTTTCTGCTCAGCCTCTTTTTTTGTTTTACCAATTGCACGCGACAGCTCTTTTTTTTGAACAACAACGGCTATTTCAAACTCTTTTTGGTGGTCTGGTCCTGTTGCGTGAAGCAAAATATACTCTGGTATTACTCCAAAATGGGCTTGAGTCATCTCTTGAAGAGTTGTTTTGTAGTCTTTAAAAATGCTTTGCATATCTATTTTTGGATACTCTTTTTCAAGTAGATTGATTATAATTTTTTTAACTTTTTCAAGTCCACTTTCAAGATAAATCGCCCCCATTAGAGCCTCAAAAGCATTTGAAAGAATTGATGCTTTTCTTCGTCCGCAGTTATTCTCTTCGGCAACTGAAATATATATATAGTCTTCAAGGTTTATGCTTTTAGCTAATTTTTGAAACCCGTTTTCGCTAACAAGAGAAGCACGTAGTTTTGAAAGTTCGCCCTCACTTGTGTCAGAAAATTTTAAAAAAAGATACTCCCCAACAACAAGATCAAGAACCGCATCGCCCAAAAATTCCAATCTCTCGTTATTTTTTGACTTTATATAGCTTCTGTGGGTTAGAGCTTGAATTATAGTTTCAAGGTCTTTAAACTTGTATCCTAAACGTTTTTCTAATTCAGCAAG
>JAIRQK010000001.1 GCA_031256525.1 Campylobacteraceae bacterium | reverse complement strand
GATAGACCAAACTGGACTTTTGTTGCCGCAAGATTGTTTCTTTATGATTTATATCATAGAGTAAACGGATATTCTGGATACTCCCACCTAAAAGAGTACTTCGAAAAAGGCGAAAAAGCTGGGAGAATAGTGCTTGGCTTGAAAGAAAAATTTGACTTAAACGACCTAAATTCGTACATAAAACACGAGCGGGATTTGCAATTTAACTATCTTGGTATAAAAACTTTGTATGACAGATATCTTTTAAAAGATAAAATGGGAGACCCTATAGAGCTTCCTCAACATATGTTTATGGCAATAGCTATGTTTTTAGCACAAAATGAATTTAATCCTCAAGATTGGGCTAAAAAGTTTTATGATTTGATTAGCGAATTTAAATTAATGCTTGCAACTCCAACACTATCAAACGCAAGAACGCCAAGACATCAGTTAAGTTCGTGCTACATTGGTTCAACTCCCGACAATATCGAAGGAATATTTGATAGCTTTAAGGAGATGTCTCTTTTAAGTAAATATGGTGGTGGTATCGGTTGGGATTGGGGCTTGGTTAGGGCAATGGGCGGAAGTATAGATGGTCATAAAAATGCAGCTGGCGGAGTTATTCCATTTCTAAAAATAACAAACGATATTGCAGTTGCGGTTGATCAATTAGGAACAAGAAAAGGTGCTATCTCTGTCTATGTTGAGCCGTGGCATATGGATATATCTGACTTTTTAGACCTAAAGAAGAACTCTGGCGAAGAGAGAAGAAGAACACACGAGCTTTTCCCTGCTCTTTGGATAAATGATATATTTATGAGAAGAATTGAAAACGATGAAATTTGGACTCTTTTTGACCCAGCTGAAACACCTGATTTGTGCGAACTTTATGGGGAAAAATTTGAGACAAGATATATAGAGTACGAAAATGATAACAATATAACAAAAGAACGTATCAAAGCAAAAGAGCTTTGGAAAAAGATATTGACAAACTATTTTGAGAGTGGAAGTCCTTTTCTTTGCTGGAAAGATAGTGCAAACAGGGCAAATCCAAACTCGCATACCGGTCTTATTAGAAGCTCTAACCTTTGTACAGAAATATTTCAAAATACTCAACCAAACTACTACAAAATAAAAGTTGTTTACGAAGATGACAGTGTCGATATTTTTAAAGAAGAAGATGATGTAGTTGTTGATGGCGGAATTACAAAAAAAGCCAAAAAAATAACTGCACTTGACTATATCAACAAAAAAGCTGTTTTTATGGTTGAAAAAGAGGCGGAAGAGGGAAAAACTGCAGTTTGCAATTTAGCAAGTATAAATCTATCAAAAGTGAACACAAAAGAAGATATTGAAAGAGTCGTACCTATCGCTGTTAGAATGCTTGACAATGTTATAGACCTCAATTTTTATCCACATATGAAAGTAAAACAGACAAATTTGCTCTCACGAGCAATCGGACTTGGCGTTATGGGAGAAGCTCAAATGTTAGCTGAACAAGGGATTATGTGGGGTGGTTATGAACATTTAGCGAAAATTGACGAGATAATGGAAGCTGTAAGCTACAACGCCATAAAAGCCTCAAGCAATTTAGCAATTGAAAAAGGCGTATACCCAGAGTTTTTTGGCTCAAAATGGAGTGAGGGCATTTTCCCGATTGACACCGCAAACAGCGAAGCAAAAAAATTGGTAGATCGTGGCGGACTTTTCGGTTATACATATGATTGGAGTAAATTAAAAGAAAAAGTAAAAAGTGATGGTATGCGAAATGGCTACCTTATGGCTATTGCTCCAACAAGCTCTATTTCGATTTTGGTTGGGACTACTCAGACAATTGAACCAATATATAAAAGAAAATGGTTTGAAGAGAACTTATCTGGCATCATTCCAGTTGTTGCACCAAATCTCTCTCCTGATACTTGGGCTTATTATGCTCCAGCCTACGAACTTGACCAAAAACTCCTCATAAAAGCTGGAGCTGTTAGACAAAAATGGATAGATCAAGGTCAAAGTTTGAATATATTTATAACTCTTGACAAAGCAAGTGGTAAATATTTGAATGATATATATATGCTTGGCTGGAAATTAGGGCTTAAATCGGTCTATTACCTAAGAAGCCAATCCCCAGAAACCACCTCTGTTGACATAGCAGATAGAAGCATTGAGTGCGAAGGCTGCCAATAAAGTAATATTTTAAAAACAAAAAAAGGGGGGGGATATATGGGGTTTCAAGAAAATTTTAGAGAAATTCAAATAAGGAGTGGTTTATCTGTTGTTGAGATTGCAAAAAAAACAGGCATAGCAAGACCGACAGTAAGCTCTTGGATTAATGACCCAAAGAGAACACCGTCCCCCGACAACATAATAAAATTAGCAGAAGTGCTAAATGCGACCGAACAAGAGCTTATAAACCCAAATAGATTGTTAGATGTTAATAGTGGTATAGTTTCTATTGACAAAATAGACCATCTTGCTGGTGCAGGTGGATATATTGATATACCTATTGAAAATAAAAAGATAGCATTTGACAAAAAACTATTTGCTAACGGACTAAACCCAAAATATCTTAAAATAATTGAGGTTATAGGCGATAGTATGCAACCTGACTTTGATGAGGGGGATTATGCTTTTGTTGATATGAGAATGGGTAGAGACAATTTTGTAAAAATAGCGGGAACATATATTGTTCGTGTTGATGATTTAATATATATAAAAGATGTAGAATTTTTGCCACATAATGAAATAAAACTTATATCTACTAACAAGAAATATGGCGATATTTACCCACATAGAGAGGGATACGACTATGAAATTTTAGGTAAGGTTTGCGGAAAGATTAAGTTTGAAAAAGGGCTAATTTTCGATTAGGTAGTTATTGTGATTACATTGTTGTTTACTATTCCTGAGATTACAGTATTCGCTTTACTATTAAGATTAGCAATATATTTTTGGCAAATATCTTTAGGTTTAGTATTATTATTTATAGCTTTATCTATATTAGTAGCTATTGTTAAGGGGATAATAATAAACCTACCAAAAGCTATAAAAGAACACCCGAAGATATTTTTTCCAATAGCTTGTGTTGTGTCTATAATAACCTGTATCATGATTAATAATATGTTGGATAATAAAATTTACAAAATTGGGACAATGTAAGTCGGACAAGCCAAAAACAAAACATAGAGCAACAAGTAAAATTATTAAAAGTAGAACAATTACAAGATGGACGAGAATTTGGATATTTTTCGGACAAAAAAAAAAAAAGAGCTTGA
>JAIRQK010000181.1 GCA_031256525.1 Campylobacteraceae bacterium | reverse complement strand
TCTCTCTGCACATAAACAATTTATTTAAGATTTAGATACTTTTTACTGCCTCTATCGCTTTTTGATAATCAGGCTCTTTTGTAACTTCAGAAACAATCTCTTTATAGACCACTTTTCCATCTTTGCCCACAACAAATATGGCTCTTGCACATAAACCTTCCAATACCCCATCTCCAATTAAAATGCCATATTTTTTAGAAAACTCTTTTTTTCTAAAATCACTCGCAACACTTAGATTATTAATGTTTTCAGTCGTACAAAATCTCCCACTTGCAAAAGGCAAGTCCATAGAGACAATTACTACGCTAACATTGTCCAATTTTGTAGCTTCAACATTAAATCTTCTTGCTTCACTTGCACAAACTGGTGTGTCAAGAGAAGGAACAGCAACTAAAATTTGAACTTTATCACTTTTGCCACCAACTTTCACTGGTGATAAATTGCCACCAACAAGTACAACTTCTGGTGCATCTTCTCCGACATTTAACTCTTTATCTGCTAACTTTACAACATTTCCATTGAATGTTACGCTCATGGTTTTCTCCTTAAAAATTTGTCCCCCAATTATAACCAAAATTTACAAAACAAAAAATTACAATGTGCACTTAAAACCAAACAACAAACTATATTAAAGATAAAATTTGGTAATATCAAGGAATTTTTTTATGGAGATTGCAATGAAAAAAATTTTAGTTAGTACTCTTCTTTTAGGATTTGGGGTAAACATTTTTGCACAAAGCGTAAATGAAAATATTCAAAATACAATAAAAGAGATGTCTGGGATTGACACAAAAGTTTTAAGTGTTAACAATTTTGAGAGTGTTTCTGGTATGGCTATTGCCACTATTGATGTTGGTTCGGAAATTATTCCTATATTTGCTTCAACTGATGGCAAATCTGTCTGGGCAATTGGTCAATTTTATCAATTTTCAAGCCAAAAAGATAGCGATATGATGGTAAGAAAAGTTGCTGAAATTGAAGAGAAAAACAAGGGTTTTAAAAGTGGAAAAATTGATGAGATGCTTAAAACTCTTCCAAAAGATGGTTTTGTAAATATCGACGCAAAAATCAAAACAAACAAACTTTTAACAATAGTAACTGACCCTGATTGTCCATATTGTAGAAATGAGCTAAACAATCTTGAAAAACATTTAGAAGAGACAAATGTGAGAGTTGTATTTGCTTCTGTACATGATCAAAAAGCGTTTGTAAAAGCAAAACTCATATTAGATGAGACAAAAAAATTAAAACCAACTGATAGAGATAAAATCGTAGCGGTTTTCAAAAAATACTACAGAGACATCTCTCTAACCGATGAGCAAATGCGTGCAAATACCACAGTTGTTGAAACAACAACGCGTACAATATTTAGTTCAGGATTAATAAGAGGCGTTCCATATATTCATGAGGGAACGAGATAACTTTTAGAGGGAGACTTCTCCCTCTTTGTTTTTTTAAAACATCACAAAGAGAATGCTTTGGAAATCGGAATAGTCGTAACATTTATAGCAGCACTAATTGTTTTTGCTCCATTTATCTCCACATTGACAAGAATTCCAATTATTGTTGTAGAGATGCTTTTGGGCGTTTTTGGTGCATATATTGGTATTTTAGGAGATATAAAAGCCTTTGAAATAGTTGCACATATCGGTTTTTTGTATCTAATGTTTTTAGCTGGAATGGAAGTTAATTTAAAAGAGTTTCAGACAAAAAAAGAGCCTCTTCTAAGACGAACGGTCATCTATTTCGTATTAATTTATCTACTCTCTATATTTTCCTGTCTATACTTTGAGCTTGGCATAGTCTATGTAATAACTTTTCCGATTTTTTCTATTGGCGTTTTAATGGCTTTAGTAAAAGAGTATGGCAAAAATGAGCTATGGCTTAACTTGGCGTTAAACATCGGAATAGTTGGCGAACTTTTAAGTATTATCGCTATTGCGATTTTAAGTGGAAGTTTAAATAGTGGATTTGACACCACATTTTTTATACATATGGCTGCTCTTGTTATGTTTTTAGTAGCTTTTGTCTCTCTTTTTAAAATTTTAAAAGTACTATTTTGGTGGTTTCCAGAGCTTAAAATATTTCTAATGCCACTTCATGACAATAAAGATACAGATATTAGACTCTCAATGGCACTAATGTTTGCTTTTGTTGGCGTTATGATGATACTAAGCATTGACAAGGTTTTGGGTGCATTTTTGGCTGGACTTTTTATAAGGACATTTTTTAGACACAAAACGGAACTTCCAGAAAAACTCTCTTCCTTTGGTTTTGGCTTTTTAATTCCGATATTCTTTATATATGTAGGCTCAACCATACCAGTTGATACATTTTTTGATAAAGAGATATTAACAAATGCCTTATTTATATGCTTTATGATATTTATAGTGAGGTTTTTAAGCTCTTTTGTCTCTTTTGCTAAATATCTAAAGGTTAAAAATACCATTCTATTTTCCCTTAGTACCTCTATGCCTTTAACATTTTTAGTAGCAATCGCAACAGTTGCTCATAGTGGCAATTTAATCAGCAATGGAGAGTACTACTCTTTCATACTCGCAAGTATGATAAATGCGGTTGTTTTTATGATATTGATAAAAATTTTTCATAAATTTTTTCAAAAAGAGATATGTAAAAAATGATTTTAAGTATTGAAAGTAGTTGTGATGATAGCTCTATTGCTCTTACAAGTATTGCTGATAAAAAACTTATTTTTCATAAAAAAATATCTCAAGAATTAGAACATAGTGCGTATGGTGGTGTTGTGCCTGAACTTGCCGCAAGACTTCACGCAACTGCTCTTCCAAAAATTTTAGAAGAGATAAAAGAGTATCTGCAAGATGTAAAAGCTGTTGCTGTTACAAATGAGCCCGGACTTTCAGTTACACTAATTGAAGGCGTTATGATGGCAAAAGCTCTTTGTTTATCGCTTAATATTCCTCTTATTCCAATTAACCATTTAAAAGGTCATATTTATTCGCTTTTTATAGAAAAAGATGAGGAGTTTCCACTTAGCGTTTTGTTGGTTTCTGGCGGACATACGCAGATTTTATATGTAAAAAATTATGAAACCATAAATCTTCTTGGAAATACAAAAGATGATAGTTTTGGAGAGAGTTTTGATAAATTAGCAAAAATGCTAAATCTTGGCTATCCCGGCGGTCCAATAGTTGAAAAATATGCAAAAAATGGCAATGAAAATAGGTTTAATTTTACAACCCCTCTTCAAGGTTCAAATGAAATTGCATTTAGCTATTCTGGACTTAAAAATCAAGTAAGACTTTGTATAGAGTCTTTTAAAAATATAACAGAGCAAGACAAATGCGATATTTGTGCATCTTTTCAAAAAACTGCATCGATGCACATCATTAGCAAATTAAAAAAAGTTTTTGAAAAGCACCATTTTGAAAATTTTGCAGTTGTTGGTGGAGCTAGTGCAAATTTGTATTTGAGAAATAAACTTAACACTCTTTGCAAAAAGTTCAATATAAATCTCTTATTTGCACCACTTGAATTTTGTAGCGATAATGCCGCAATGATAGGAAGAGCTGGTATAAAAGCTTATGAGCTAAATAGATTTGTTGATATAGATAAAATTGTTATAAATCCAAAAATAAGCAAAGTGCGGGTATTTTAAACTACTATTTGTTTTTGTGAGAGATAACACATTAGGATTTAATATATAAAATTAATATTGAGAGCAAAATACAAAAAAACAGTGCTATTAAAATTAAAACTGCAAGGACAATTTTTGATTTGGTCTCTTCTTTATCGAGATTTAATATTTTTAAAATCTGATAAAACAGAAAGAAGACAATAGCAGAAATAAACACGCTAACCACAACGCTCACAATGGGAACAAATATAAGTCCAATCCCTTTTTTCGTATATAAAACCATAAAAAATAAACAATAAATAAAACATGAAGTAAATACAGAATGCCATTTTTTCAGCACTCCATTTGTATTTTCTTCACTAACATTTGTAAATTTTCTACATAAATATTCTATCGCATATATAAAAATAATAGCAACTATAGTGATTGTGATACTAATAAAATAAAAAAGTCCGTTTTTATGGTCAATCCAATGCAAGCACGATAAGGAACAGATTAACGCTATGATTATAAGAGCTATAATAGAAGAAAAAATTTCGCCCATCTCAATTATTAAAGCATAAGCAACTATAAGAGCAATAAAAGAAGTAATGCTACCACCGATAACTGCGGACCAAAAACTACCTATTAATTTTAAAACAAAATCACCACCATATTTGGACAATAATAATGCATGATAAACTACCCAGAAAATAAAACTTGCAAAAAATATAGCGGAAAATCTCTGTTTTACCTCTTTTTTTATCACTTTATGCCTCTTCTATACAACTCTTTCACAATTTTCTTAAATCAAAATTTATATCTTTTTACTAGTTACACTTTTATCAACTATCTGTATCTCAAGCTCTAAGTTTACGCCAAACTTTTTATAAACATCGTTTTTTGCCTCTTTAATTAAAGTCAGCGCATCTTCAAAAGTTCCACCACCATAATTAACTAAAAAATTCGCGTGAACATCACTAAAAGAGACTCCATTTAAACATTTTCCCTTATATCCACACTCTTCAAGCAGTCTCCCAGCAAAATCATCTTCTGGATTTTTAAAACAACTTCCAGCACTTGGGAGGTTTGGCTGATTTGTCCTTGCTTTTTTAAAACTATCAAATAGTACAGTATCAAACCCCTCTTTTATCTCAAATATAGCCTCATAAATTAACGAATTTATATGCGAAGTTCTATATCCAAACCCACACTCCTCTTTTGTCAAAACCCTATCAAAAGTTTTAACAAACAAAACATTATCCGATATACTAAAGCCTTTAAGACCAGCATTCATCTTAAGCATTCCACCAAGCTGACCGGGAAGTTTTTGCAATATTTCAAAACCATTTATGTTATGTTTTTTGGCAAATGAGAGTATTTTTCCACTTGCTGTTGCTGCTCCTATATGAAGAGAGTTGTTTTCTATGTAGATAAAATCATATTTTTTATCAAGCATCGCAAGTGGCGGTGGGTTGTTTGAAATTAAAAGATTGTTCGCACCACCAACGATAAAAACATTTTCATCAATTTTCACAGACTCATCAATAACCAAAACATCTGCGGTTGGACCTATTTTAATACTTGAATATTTTGAAAAATTTATCTTCATTATGAGTATCTTATCTCTTTGTATTCGTTTGGTATGAGCAGTTCTTTTGCACAAATTTTGTCGCCATAAAAGCCATAATTGTACCCAAGCTCAAAGAGTTTATCAACAGCGTGAAGCTGTATCTCACTCATCGTAATTGATGTCTCATTTGCATAGAGTTCTAAGTAAATATCCAATTTTTCAGCATCAACACGGATTAAATCTCTCTCCATTAACATTTTTGAGAGTTGCTTTTTCTGTTTTACTGCGATTTTAACAGCATCTATTAAAACTTCTTCGCAATTAATTGCACGAGTAAGTGGCAAACTTCTTCTTATTGCCATTCCTCCAAGTGGAAGAGGTAAATCTTCTTTTGTTAGAGATGTCCAAATTTCCCAAATTTCCCTTTCAACCTCTAATAAACTATTAAACTCTAAAATACTCTCATGTATCAAAACTCCAGCATCAACTTCACCGCTTAAAACGGAACCCTCTATCTCCAAAAAATTTTTATAAATTACTCTTGCCTCTGGATAGGCTATCTTAAATAAAAGTGCGTTTGTCGTATGTTCTCCGCTTAAGGCAACTTTGAAATTTCTTTTAAGTTTTGCACCATTTTTTTTAATCAATTTTGGACCATAGCCTTTACCAAAACTAACCGCTGTTCTTAAAAGTGCATAATCATCTTTTATAAACGGATATAGTGCAAAACTTATCGCAGTTGCATCATAAACTCCTTTTATGGCGTTTTCATTTAATGTTTGAATATCGAGTGCTGTATTGATAAATTTTAAATTTTTTGTATCTGCCCAACCAAATTTAATAGCATAATACATAAAAATATCATCAGCATCTGGAGAATGAGCTATATGCAAAGTTTTCAATATGCCACCTTTAATTAAAGTCCCCCATTTTACCACAAAGAACATAAATACCACTATCAAAAACCTTTACATATCTAAGAATATAAATGTTTATTAATTATTTTTTTGTTAAAATATTCGTTTACTTAAAATAGTTAAGGATTTGGTATGGCGTATTGGAATTGGGACGCATCGTATGAAATAGGTATAAGTGTAATCGACAATCAACATAAAAGGATTGTGGAATATATAAATGAACTTCACGGAGCATTTGTTAGCAAAAATAAAGAATCTGTAAGCGTAGTTTTAATTGCTTTGGCTGATTATACAGTGTCGCATTTTGCCTTTGAAGAGTCGCTTATGGAGCAAGCCGGATATCTTTTTCTTGAGCCACATAAAAAAGTACATGAAAAGTTTGTTGAGACAGTTAGTAGATATATCAACGATTTTCATAAAGGCGAAGATATAAGTGGAAAACTTATGGCAGAGCTTCAAATATGGCTAACCCATCATATCTTACATGATGATAAAGATTATAAAGAGGCTGTACAAAAATTGCTTGCAGAAAAAAGAGAAATCCCTAAAGAAATTAAGAAAAAAAGTTGGTTTGCTAAACTTTTTGGTTAAAAACTTTGACATTGATATCTCATAATTAAAATAGCTTTATCTTAATTATGTATAGATGTGGTATTGTGTGTTTTTTGGGAAATAAAAGTATTTTTTAGAAGTGAAATGTTATAATAGATCAGTTACTAAATAAGGATAATAATGGCTATTGATGAAAATAAGAAAAAGGCGTTAGAACTTACATTAAAACAAATCGATAAAGCCTTTGGAAAGGGTGCTATAGTAAGGCTTGGGGATAAAGAGATTGAGCCTATTGACTCAATTAGCACTGGTTCTATCGGACTTGATTTAGCTCTTGGAATAGGTGGTGTTCCAAAAGGAAGAATAATAGAGATTTATGGACCAGAAAGCTCTGGTAAAACTACTTTAGCTCTCCAAATAGTAGCCGAAGCCCAAAAAAATGGTGGAATTTGTGCATTTATTGACGCTGAACACGCACTCGATGTAAAATATGCGAAAAATCTTGGTGTTGATACTGAAAATCTACTTGTTTCTCAACCTGATTTTGGCGAACAAGCACTCGATATAGTCGAAACAATCGCAAGAAGTGGGGCTGTTGATGTTATTGTTATTGATTCAGTTGCAGCACTTACCCCAAAAAGCGAAATTGAAGGCGATATGGGAGATATGCATGTTGGTCTTCAAGCAAGACTTATGTCTCAAGCTTTAAGAAAATTAACTGGCGTTCTTCATAAGATGAACACAACAATCATATTTATCAATCAAATAAGAATGAAAATAGGCGTAATTGGCTATGGTTCTCCTGAAACTACGACTGGTGGAAATGCTCTTAAATTCTACGCTTCGGTAAGAATTGATGTTAGAAAAATTGCAACATTAAAACAAGGCGAAGATCAAATCGGAAACCGTGTAAAAGCAAAAGTTGTAAAAAATAAAGTTGCTCCTCCGTTTCGCCAAGCAGAATTTGATATTATGTTTGGAGAAGGTATTAGTAAAGAGGGCGAGATAGTTGATTATGGTGTTAAATTAGATATCATTGATAAAAGCGGTGCATGGTTTAGTTATAAAGACAAAAAAATTGGTCAAGGAAGAGAAAACGCAAAAGCATTTTTAAAAGAGAATTTGAATATTGCCAATGAGATAAAAGAGGCTATAAAAGAGTCAATGGGTGTTAATGCGTCGATAATGATTGCAAGTGAAGATGAATTAGTAGGAGATGAATAAATATGGTTTTTATAGATGATATTTTTGCCGATGAAGTATTAGATAGTCGTGGAAATCCAACAGTTCGTGCAACGGTAATTTTAAGTGATAAGACAGAGGCTTCAGCAATTGTTCCAAGCGGGGCAAGTACTGGCAAAAAAGAGGCTCTTGAGCTTAGGGATAAAGATGAGAGATATATGGGCAAAGGAGTGCTAAAGGCTTGTGAAAATGTAGCAAAAATAGCAGATGTTTTAATTGGTACAGACCCATTCAATCAAGCTGAAATAGATGCCCTTATTAAAGATTTAGATGGTACTGACAACTATTCAAATTTAGGTGCAAATGCTGCTCTTAGCGTATCTATGGCAGTTGCACGAGCAAGTTCAAAAAGTTTAGATATTCCACTTTATAAATATCTTGGTGGTTCAAATGCTCTAACACTTCCAACACCGATGTTTAATATCATAAATGGCGGAAGTCATGCGAACAATAGTGTTGATTTTCAAGAATATATGATAATGCCACTTAATTTCGATGACTTTGAAAATGCACTAAGGGCTTGTGCAGAGATTTATCACAATCTTAAAAATATTTTGCACACACGAGGACATTCAACTTCTCTTGGTGATGAAGGTGGTTTCGCACCAAATCTTAAGAGCAATGAAGAGCCTATAGAGATTATAATTGAAGCAATTAAAAAATCAGGTTACGAGCCGGGAGTCGATATAACAATAGCACTTGATGTTGCAAGTAGCGAATTTTATGATGAAAAAAAAGGCTATAGACTCGCTGGGGAAAATAGAACATTAAGCAGTTTTGAGCTTGTCCAATATTACGAAAAGCTATGCTCAAAATATCCCATAGTATCAATCGAAGATGGTTTAAGTGAAGATGATTGGGACGGTTGGAAAATTTTAACAGAGAGGCTTGGCGGCAAAGTCCAATTAGTCGGCGATGATCTGTTTGTTACAAATAAAAACATATTAAAACAGGGTATTGAGCAAAAAATTGCAAATGCGATACTTATCAAACCTAACCAAATAGGAACTGTTAGTGAAACTATGCAAACAGTGAGACTTGCTCAACGAAATAATTATAAATGCGTAATGAGCCATAGAAGTGGCGAGAGTGAAGATGCGTTTATAGCTGATTTTGCGGTTGCGTTAAATACTGGTCAAATAAAAACAGGAGCAATGGCAAGAGGCGAAAGAACGGCAAAATATAACCGCCTTTTGGAGATTGAAAGAAGGATTATCTTTGGCGAATATTTAGGAAAGCATTTATTTAAATAATTTGGATAGAATGTCATGAAAGAAGATGTACAGCAGTATAAAACTAACAATGTAACAAAAATAGTCATTATTGCTGTGCTTTGTTTTGTCGTAATTTCAGTACAGTTAGGAAACATATTGTATGGAGAGAACTCGGAGATTTTGGACTTTCGCAAAGAGGAGAAAAATAGACTTGAGTTTGCTATATCGATTTTAAAAAAAGAGAATGCGGCACTACAAAAAGAGTATTTTGAGTTAAGAGAATTAGATCCCGACACAAGAAGGAATAGATGAAAAAAGGTTTTATATTATTTTTTTTGACAGCTTTACTGTTTGCAAATGAGCAAAAACTAAATGAGCTTGAAAACCCATTTGAGTTTTTATCAAAAAACAAAAGTCCAGCTAAACCATTTACAAAAGAGGCATTGGAAATACCAAAAAACGCTAAAATATTAAAATATATTGACATCTCTTTTGAAGATGAGGATGGGAGGATAGAGAAGAAAACTATCACGATAGATAAAAGAGTTGAGTCTCAAAACAACATTATAGTCTCTAGTGATGATGTATTTAACGTAGCTTCATTTGCATACTCTCCAATAATTGAAACTTCATTTATGACTGCACCAGCAATATCAGACAAAATTTCAACACAGCCTGTTGTTAATAAAAGAGTTGGGATAGATCAAACACCTATGCAAACTACATATGTAAACAACGCTGAAACAGGCGAAACAACAAAAGTTGCTGACAAATTACCACTATCGTATACGCAAATTAGCACTGTTGAAGCAGATAAAACACAAAAAACTACCAACAATGCACTAAGCTATAAAATAGCTACAACAAGCTCATCAGGTGGTGCGATAAATCTTGGTGATATCTCTATTGTTGATGATGGTCTATTTATCAAAACAGATGATAAGATACTAAAAACACTAAATATGATAAAAACAGATAGAAAAGTTGTCTTAGATTTTGACAAAAAGCTACCACTATTTAAAACAAAAACTTTTAGATTTGATAACAGTGGCTTTGTAAGTGCTACGCTAGGTGCTCACCCTGACTATTATAGATTTGGTATTGTTATCGATAGCAAATATAGTAACTTTGAAGTAAAAGAGGTTATAGGAGGCTACATAGTGGTTTTAAAATAACCGCTATACTCTTCCCAAAGAGTTAATTTATTTGTTAACTCTTTGGACTATTCTGCTTTAAGTTTCCGTTTTTTATATTAATGATGTGTTAAGTTTAGGCAATAACAATATAATTTTGAAATTGTGTTTAATGTTATGTTGTATGTGGCTGATGTTTAGGTTTTGAGCAATATGAGCAAACCACATGAAAGAAGCAAAAGCAACTCAAGAACACAATAACTCACAGACTCATTTAAAATTAAACTCCATTTCCCCATTTACTATTTTATTATTATGTGAAGATTCATTTTTTTTAGCATTCTGCGATAAAGTATAATTGTTGGAATAAAATCCAGTGCCATTCCAATACCAAACAATAGTGAAATGCTTAGCAAAGATGGAATAAATATTCCGTTACAATACAATATAAATGCGATACCATAATAGAATATATTAATACAGATTGATTGTATTAATAAGTAATCTGTACGCCCTACTCCATAAAATGTACTATCAAATATATTATTGAAAAGAAATGTAATATAAAATGCGATCTGTATAAGTACAATACAATATACAGTCTCATACGCATCAGTATTCATAACATTATGCAAAAATGGTTTCCATATTGGTATACTACCAATCCACAATAATGCAAATATTCCAGTTAAAACAATATATCCAAATGTTTTTGTTTGAATATTGTTTTTATCCTCTCCTATCTCCTTTTTTATTAAATCGCCAAGAGCAAGTGTTGGCAGAAGCAACCAGTGCCAAATAAAGTTATTTGCGACCCAATATGAACCTTGTTCAGAAATAATATTTACCATTTTAAGAATCATTAGCGAAAAAACAACATTCCTGATTAATGATTCTAAGCCTGAAAATTTACCAACCCAAAACCACTCTTTCATCCATGAAAACGCCATTTTTCCTTTTGCAAAAATAGACAAATTCTCTCGTTTTAATAACCATACACAGAATAAAATGTTTACACTATTTACTATTATATTCGCAATTGCTATCCCATTAACACCGATTTTTAAAGAAATATCTAAATTACTTACAAAAAATGTATCAAGTATTATTGATAATAACATCTGAACCAAAAGTGTCAAATACATATAACTGTATCTCTTAATTGTTATAAGGACAATCAAAAAAAACCTAAATAGCGTAGATAATAATGCAGCAATAGTCTCAATACGAACATAATCTACAGTTGCATTAATTAAATGTTTATCCTGTGCCATAAATTCAACGAGTTGTCTTGCAAATATAAATAAAACAAGTGATAAAACAAAATATATTGCACCAGTTACAAGTATGCCTGACTTAATTTTATTCAGAAACTCATCTTTGTCGGATAATGACTTGCCTAAAATAAAAAACAGTGGAAGAATTAGTGCTTCTTGAATAACTTCATAGAATAAACTCACCCAAGCTAATTGACTTGCTATATTAAACCCAGCATCATCTGGCATAGAACCTAGAAAAAATATTCTTACTGTCTGATAAATTGTAGGGAAAAGCATAATCAATAATATTGCAAAAAATAGACGATAATTTATTGATTTTAAGGCTTTGGCAATAATAACCATTTATTTTAACCGTTCCTATATTTTAATAATTAATCAATAAACTTACAGCTTAATTTCATCGGCTTTGTCAGGTCCTGCAAGTAATAATTACATCTATAGTAATTTTATTATGATTTATCTTTATATGTTTTTATTTAGTAAAAATATTCCTATTTATTTTTTATAAAATAATTTTTTAATAATTTCCAATTATTTACAATATGTATTATAGAAAATGCACAAAATGTAAATCCAATAATTACATGAATACGTAAAATAATATGGAATAAAATTTGCTCCCTTTGTCTTAACGCATGATCGATAAATTCTATTCCAATAGCAGTAACAAATAAAATAGTAACTAAAAAGAATAGAGAGATAGAAGCAAAAGCTCTAAAATTGGAAATTTTCATAAATCCTCCCCCCACCATTTAAGATAATAATATGAATTTATACTACTTAAAATAATAAAAAATACTTAAATTGCAGGAGATGGGGACTTATGGTTGTAATTTTTAATAGCCCTAAATATAAAAATTTAGAGCTATTTTGTTAAAAACTATTTGCCCATTTTCTCTATATGTTCAATAATATCTCCCCTTCTATAATTATTACCCTCTTTTGCACTTGCCAATTGAGTTTCGACAGAAAGCTCTTCTAAATTACAATTCATTGCTTTTACAAGTTTTTCATACTCTGAGCGATTCATTTTTAGTATATCTTCTTTAAATGGAATCATTATTTTGTTATTAACCAAATGAAAAAACTCCAAAACATCACATGTATAACCTTTTGCTTTTATAGCATCTGCTATTTTATTGTAATCATACTTATCACTCCCACAACCACCTAAAGCTAAAACTAAAACTGCACTTATTAATGCTATACTGATATTTCTCATACTTTCTCTCCTAT
>JAIRQK010000167.1 GCA_031256525.1 Campylobacteraceae bacterium | reverse complement strand
ATCAATCAAAACATAAATTATTGAGATAAAACTTAGAAATAGAATAGATATAATCACAAATTAAAATCAGACACAGAAAGTAGAAAAATAATCAAAAAGTGTAAATCAAATGGATTGAGATTACCTTTGCACAAACATAAGGTACAATATATGGCGATAATGCTATAATTATTACACTGAGAGAGGAATACAGATGTGTCAAACTCACGACTTTTTTAATCCATATTTGGTCAAAAATGAAAATAGTAATATTTGTATTATTAGTATACAAGATATTAATGATGAGTTAGAAAAACTTATAGATGAGCATCTCGTAAAAATTACTGAAGGGATAAATGAGCAAGAACGGCTGTCTATTGCAAAAAAGGAATTGTTGAATTTTTTTGAGAAAAAAGATAAAAATAAGAAAATTGGTGCTAGTGCAGAATTTTTTATACACTTATACTTAAATAAGATTGGTTTTGAACAACTATGTTTGTTTTCAAATCTAGAAGAAGAGAGTGTTAAGAAGGGATTTGATGGCTATTATTTATTTAAGAGTAATACTTGGATAATGGAAAGCAAGTCAGGGTTAAGCACAACAACAGACATATCTCATAGAAGCAAAGTTCAAAAAGCTTATAATGATTTAAGTAATAAATTAAAGGGTATTGGTAGTAATAATACATGGAGAAATGCACTTAATCATGCTAAAATGGTTAAAGCCGATAAGAATATTTTGAAAGAACTACAAGATTTTTCTGACAAATTTATTAATGGCGACAAGAAGCACGATATTGCTGATTTCAATATAATACCATGCTCAACAATTTTTTATTTAGATGAATGGACACCAGAAGATATTAAAAGCGTCGGAAATACAATTGTAGAGTATATTAGCAAGTGTTCATATAAAAATATTCATGTAATATGCCTAAATAAGGCTTCTGTTGATGCTTTTATTAATTACTTGAAAAAAGGTCATAAATAATATGAATACAGAACTCAAAAAAATCTTTACAAATATAGGGAAAGTTAATTATTTTCAATCAACATTTAAAAAGCTTATTCTGAACAAAAGTCTAACAAGTGATGAAAAGGTTTATATTTTAGCTTGTGCAATATTATTTGGACGAGAGTATGAGAAAGATAGAACAAGAAAAAGTTTTTTAGAAATAGCATATTACATAATTTTGAAATACTCTACGACATATAATGACTATGAACCATTGTATGACATGTCATTTAATTTTGGTTATTACCCTATTTCAAATTTTATTTTAAAACACAACTTGCTAGAACTTAATAATGCGTCAGATTTCTTAAGTAGTAAAAATATCAACTTATACAAAAATCCGCTGGAAGAGTTTATTGAGACAAAAGAGCAAAATAATGTAAGACGGGCTGTATTGCAAGACAGTACCGATGAGATTAGTTTTATTGCCCCAACATCCTACGGGAAAAGCTTAATAATAAAAGAACATATCTTTAAAAATAAAGATAATTACAACAAGATAGGAATAATTGTTCCATCAAAGTCATTATTAAATCAAACTTATAAGCTGATTAAGGAGCTGGGTTTGGGATATCGCTTAATTGTCTATGACGATATGTATCAAAACGATGAAAAATTTATAGGAATTTTAACACAAGAAAGGGCTTTAAGACTATTAGAGAAAGAGTCTCTTCTTAGTTTTGATGTTTTATATATAGACGAAGCTCATAGTTTGCTTGAAAAAGACCCGCGCAGTATTCTTCTTTGTCGCTTGTTGAAACAAAATGAAATCCGCAACAACAATCAACATGTAATATATCTTTCTCCATTAGTCGATGATAGTAACAATTTAAAAAGGACTGCCAGCCAACGTATAAACAAGCATAAAATAGAATACAATATTAAAGAACCTGAGTATTTTGAGTATAGATTAGATAATGCTATTCATAAATATAGCCGATTCACTAACCAATTTTATGAAATGGGTAAAGAAACATCTTTCATGGAATATATTGTGAAGAACTCTTCTAATAAAACCTTTATTTTTCATCGACGCCCAATAAAGGTTGAGCAATTTGCAAAAGAACTAGCAAAAAAATTAGATGATATAGAAATGACTGATGAAATTCAATCCTTGATTGATGTTTTAATTAAATATGTTCACAAAGATTTTTATATCATCAATCTAATTAAAAAAGGAATTATTTATCTTCATGCAAAATTACCTGACCAAATCAAGGATTATTTAGAACATAAATTTAAAACAATTTCGCAACTAAAATTTATTGTAGCCAATGAAGTAATTCTAGAAGGAATAAATTTGCCTATATCTAGCATGTTTATTTTATATGTGTATAAAATTAGTGAAAAGCGTTTAACTAATTTAATTGGAAGAGTAAATAGGCTGAATTATGTCTTTGATAGCAACAATAGCAATCTGAAACTACTATGCCCACAGATACATTTCGTAAACTCAAAAGAGTATGCTAGCAATACGTCTATGGCTAACAAAATTCAAAAATTACGAAGCAAAGAATTCAATGATTATATCGAAAATCCCCTGTTGGAAGCCTACGAGATTGATAAAATAGTAGGAAATGATAAAAAAAGGAAAGAGCAACTTCAAAAAGAGAATCGCAATATTAAAACAACAGAGGAATTTATCTTAAAAAGTCCTACGACAGAGGCGGATAAGCTAAAACAAGCAATGATAAAAAGTGGTGTTGTTGCTTTTTATGACAAAATCGACAATAAATTTATAAACGAAATTTTAAAACGCATCAAAGCAGTTTCTAGTCAAACAGATTGGATTGATAAAAATATTCTCAGTAAGCTATATGAAATATTTTTAAAGGATATTGAAAATGTTAAAGACTTTGAGGTTAGCCGTTTGCAAGAAGAAGCCACACGTAATTATTATACATTATTTATTCAAAACAACAAAAACCCTTTAAGTCAAGTTATAGCGAAACAAATGAAATATTTTAAATCAATACAAGATGATACATCAAAAAACACTTTCTATTTTGGGCAATCTTATGGTGAAGTTCCAAGATATTCGGAAAAATATCCTGTTTCAAAAATGAAGACCTATGTGAACTTAAAGACAAAAACCGATACTGAGCTTATCAATCTTGTAATTGTAAAAATCAAAATGGAAGAAGATTTTGTTAGCTTTACATTAAATAATTTTTTTAATCTAATGTTGGGTGAGAATTTAATAACAGAAAATGAATATAATCAAACAATTTATGGTACAACTGATACTCAAAAGATTTCTCTAATTAAAATAGGTCTGCCAATGAATGTTTTAGAGTTGCTTGAAAAAGATAATCAGCTCCAAAATATATTATTAGACAAAAATAAAAATTTTGTGACCAATGATGATTTTAATAAATATAAAAAAACATTGGATGAATTTACTCAATTTAAAATTGATAAGTTTCTATGATGTTGCAAGAGATACTAAATATATCTTGTGTCTACACTGCAGAATGTTTAAAATAGTATCGACAAAAGCAATTTTTACTATTTTTCTTTGAAGTCAATTTTATCTATTGCAATGTAAGAACATAAATAAACAAAATATATACAATGTACTAATAGTATATCAATAAAGAAAGATAAGTTTAATTAGGATTGTTGGGGCTTTATCTATAATATCTAAAATTTTTGATACAATATTAGGTCTTATTTTAATAGAAAAAGGAATAAATTGAAATTATCTTATCGCTCGGACATTGATGGTCTTCGAGCCTTTGCTGTTTTATCTGTATTTATTTATCACTTGAACAATAATTGGTTAGGGGGAGGGTTTATAGGCGTTGATATATTTTTTGTAATATCGGGCTTCTTAATCACCAAAATAATTTACACGGATATCATAAACAATCAATTTAGTTTCAAGGCTTTTTACCAAAGAAGAATAAATAGAATCTTACCAGTCTTCTTTTTTGTTATGTTTGTCTCTTTTATCGTGGCTTTATTTGTTTTGTTGCCAAATGATTTTAGAGATTTTTTATACTCTTTGCGAAATACATTTTATATTGCACAAAATATTCATTTTGCTAAAAGAACTAATGGATATTTTGACAATGATGTTGAGAATATGCCTCTTCTTCACACATGGACACTTGCTGTTGAAGAGCAATTTTATATATTGCTTCCTCTATTTTTAATTGTTCTCTATAAACTACACGCAAGAGAGAAGACGATTTTATTTATACTTGTGCTGATAGCTTTTATCTCTTTTTTGTTGTCGCAACTCTCTCCATATTCTGCGTTTTTAAGTAAATATAACTATTATCACCTTATAACAAGAGCAGGAGAGCTTTTAGTTGGTTCAATCGCTGGAATATTATCAATTAATAAATATAGCTTTAGTAGTAAAACCTCAAACATACTAACTTTTGTTGGTTTTGTTGGTATTGTTTTATCAGTTATGCTTATTTCGCAAAAATATCTATATCCAAGTTTTTTGGCTTTAATCCCGACATTGTCCGCTGCGTTAATTATCTTTTTTGGAAGTAAAGAGAGTTATGTATCAAAACTACTCTCATTTAAACCTTTTGTCTATATAGGAAAAATATCCTATTCTATGTATCTGTGGCATTGGGTAGTTATAGTTTTTACAAAAAAGTATCTTTTTATAAGTGAGTTTTCCTTAGCTTTATATATGTTTGTAATTGTTTTAACATTTGCTCTTTCTCTGTTTAGTTATAAACTTATAGAGACTCCTGCAAGACAAGGAGAGAGAAGTTTTATGGCATCACTTGTAATGTTTTATTTGATACCAGCAGCTATATTCTTTTCAATATATGGCATAAACAGCAAAACAAGAATTTTTGAGACAAAAGCTATATTAAATTTTGACAAAGAAAAACTAACATCGTACAATTTGCAACGTAAATATCTAAATCCAAATAGCAACTTTTGCCATGGAGAGAATATCAAGGACAGTTGCACTTTTGGCGACACATTAAAACAGCCTAAAATATTAATGATAGGTGATTCTCATGGAGGACACTACTCTCCTTATCTTGATGAAGCTGGTAAATATTATAATTTTTCAGCAAAAATACTTACGCTTGGCGGTTGTTTTTTTATCAATTATGATAATAAACAATCCAAAGATTGTATAAAAAGAAACGAATACATTAAAAGCATTATATCAGAGTATGATACTATTGTTTTGGCGTATAGTTGGAATGCACGTATAAAAAATGTAGATAAAGAGATTATACAAGCAATAAATAAACTTGCCGAAAATCACAAAGTTATTATTTTTGGGCAAGTGCCGATGCTTAAACGAGCAGAGTATGATAAATATTTAGATTACTTTTTAAAAGACAAAGAGTACGGTGGAGAGTTAATCGATGAAAATAAAAGCAATAAAATAGATGAGCTAAATAGACAATTAAAAGCATTAGAGAATGATAATATTACATATTTTTATCCGTTAGATAGTGTTGGGTCTGTATATAATGGGTTGATTATATATAAAGATGTTGACCATCTTAATGAACACTCTACAAGACAGTGGGCAAAAGAGATACTGCCTAAACAGCGTGAGTTTTGGGAAAAATTTAGTCAAGAGTGAGTTTGGTATATTTGCAATTAAAATTAATATCTTAAATAACCAAAGAACACACTTTTAAGGTGTGTTCTTTGTACTATATCAATACTAAGCTCTAAAATTTCCCTTGTACTCTTGCCCAAAATTGACGACCCGGTTCGTGTATCTGAACACCTGTTGGTTGATTGTAACCGGCTACATCATAAGAGCCTCTACTTATAAATTCGCTATACTCTTTATCAAAAAGATTGTCCACGCCTAAGAATAGGCTGATATTTTTATTGATTTTATAGCCGCCATTAACTGAGACCGTTGTAAAACCGTCGCTTTTTTGAATATCTTGCCCTATAATATTTCCCTCGCCTATAGCTATCCTATCTTGAGGAGTAACATATCTTATCAACAAGGCTGCAGAGATAGTGTCATCATCGTATCCAAACGAGCTTTTAAACTCAAGAGGAGGTGTTTGTCCAAGTGCTTTATCATCGCTTCTATTTTTGCCATAAGTGTAAGCTGTAGCTGCACCCAACTTATAATTTTTCACAAACTCCCATTCAACTTCACCTTCAAAACCATAGCGTCTTGCATCTATATTTTTAGCGGTGCTGTCGGAGTAGACCAATATAAAATCATCAATTTGACTCGCAAAAACATTAAATGAACCTCTTATGTCGCCATTTTTGTATAAAATACCTGCATCAAGTTGAGTATTGCTCTCTTTGTCTAACTCTCTGCTTCTATTTCGCTCCCAAAAGTCTGGCACCCTTTGTGCAAATCCAAGACCTGCAAAGTAGGTAAACTCATTTTTATGATATTCGTATCGCAAGAAAGCAGCATTTAAATCAAAATCTTGCTTT
>JAIRQK010000161.1 GCA_031256525.1 Campylobacteraceae bacterium | reverse complement strand
GGTTCTCAACATATCAGCAGAGATAATTTAAATCACACATCTACTTTTGATTGTCCATAATTGCATCTAAAATTTGCGTTAAATTCACTAACACACAAATTTTAATCTCTAATATGGCCATCAATCATAGCTTTTAATTTTTTACTGCTAATAACCATATAAATATGCATAATGATAAACAAAACAGAGGCAAATACACAAAAGTACACATGTGCTTTAAACATAATTGGTCGAATTTGCGGTACATCACAAAGCATTCCAGTTATAATAAGCATTGGTACTAAAAAATAAACCATAAAAAAGTAACTAATTTTTTGAAGTGCGTTAAATTTGTTATCTTTTGTAGGCGTATGTGGTGAATTTTCACCTTTAAAAATACCGCAAAGATAGTATTTTATTTGTATGTATGCATCTTTAAAAGTAGATTTTGTAACCTTATAATTGCTATAATTTCCGCAAGCATTATACGCAACCAAAAAAGTCCAACCAAACACAAATAAAACTCCAAAACTTATGTGAATCATGTTAAATGTTTGTCTTTCTTGTATTATTTTTAGCCACCATGCAAAACCACTAATTAACAAAACAAGAAAAATGACCACATTTGTCCAATGCCAAATTCTTATTGATTTTGGATAGAGATAGACTTTGCTCTTACCTTGCAAATCTCTTTTTTTTGCAAAAATCACTCTTAAAATGATGTGCAAAAAAATCAAAACTAAAAAAACAGCCACTATTTTGGCACCGCTCATAAACATAGGTGGGAATTTTATCCCCTCAAATATTTCGCTCACAATCTTCTCCCAAAACTTAATTTTAGAGAATTATAAGGCTAAGATATTAACCAAATGTGAATGTCTTATTCAAAATAATGGAACAAAAACTCTATTTGTATCTTTTTTCTCTATAGTTTAAATATGCTCTTAAAATAATCAAAAATACTCCGAAATTTATCATAACATCTGCAAAGTTAAATACTGCAAATTCAAATTTGTAGTGCCAAGCTATATAATCAACCACGCCGCCGTGCAAAAATCTATCAAGAATGTTGCTACTTCCTGCTCCAAAAATAAACCCTATCGCCAATATATTCTCTTTAAAAAACTCTTTTTCAAGATATAAAAATAGAAAAAGAGAGGCTATAAGTGCAATTTGAATATACTTTAGACTTTCACCCAAAGATGAAAACATCGAAAAAGCAACGCCAGTGTTAAAAACTAGATACAAATCTATAATTTTGCTTTGCCAAGTAAATCCACCTAAAAAAACCTGCTTTATCGCTTGGTCAATAATTAAAACCACCATAAAACTAATAAAAAAAATAAGGAGTGTTTTACGCATTTAGCTTTTTCTCAAAAAATGATACTACTTCACTCATCTTGTTGTCTAACAGCTCACCGCCCTCTTTTCTCTCAAGCAAAATACGAAGCAAATCCTCTGTTCCAGAATATCTAATAAGCGATATCGTTCCATCTTCTTTTAGAGAATTCAGAAGTTTTTCATATCCATCAATCTCTTCAAATGGAACTCTTTTTTTAATTTTTAAATCAGTTATTTTTCGAGGATAATGTTTAAAATTGTTTAATTTTTCACTTGCTTTTCCGTTTGAAGTTAAAATATAAGCCATAACTTGAAGTGCTGCTACAAGCCCATCGCCAGTTTTTGCATAATCAGAAAATATTATATGTCCACTCTCCTCTCCGCCAAAATTAGAGCCGCATTTTTTAAGTTCCTCTAAAACATACTTATCACCAACACTGCATCTTTTAACAGCTATATCTTGAGAATTTAAAAAATCCTCCAATCCTTGATTGCTCATAAGAGTAACAACTACGCAATCTTCTTTTAGTTTATTTTGTTTTTTTAAATGGTTTGCCAACGCTCCTATGAGTTCATCTCCATTAATAACTTTGCCTTTTTCATCAACAACAACCAATCTATCAGCATCCCCATCAAAAGCAAATCCAATATCAGCCTTGTTTTCTATCACTGCTTTAGATAAATTTTGAGGATGTAATGCTCCTGAATTTAAATTGATATTCTCTCCATTTGGTTCATCATTTATGACTACTATTTTTGCACCAAGTTCTTCAAAAATAGTTGGAGCAACTTTATAAGCTGCACCATTTGCAACATCAAGCACAACTTTAGTTTTATGCAGAGTTAGCTCTTTAGGAAAAGAGTTTTTTATATGGACAATATACCTTCCAATAACATCATCTATTCTTTTTGACGTGCCAACTTCTAAACATATCTTTTGGTTTTGTTTTATAAGTTCATCATTAAAATATATATCCTCTATCTCTTGTTCATCTTTTTTATCAAGTTTAAATCCGCTATGGTCAAAAAACTTTATTCCATTATCATAATAAGGATTGTGAGAAGCACTTATCATTATACCAGCATCACACCTCATATCTTCAGTTAAAAAAGCAACTGCTGGTGTTGGCATAGGACCTATTTGAATAACATTGTACCCAATCGCTGTAAGACCTGATACGATTGCATTTTCTATCATATATCCGCTTCTTCTAGTATCTTTTCCTACCAATATCTTATTTGTAACAGATTTTTTTCTAAAAAATATCCCAGCAGCCATAGCAAGTTTCATAGCAGTATAAGCGTCTAATTTCCCTCCAGCTTGT
>JAIRQK010000051.1 GCA_031256525.1 Campylobacteraceae bacterium | reverse complement strand
TGAGCTAAAAGGACCAAAATATTTTATTTTTTCACCCTTTACGATTTTTCTTGTTATGTCAAATCTTGGAAAATTTTGTGACAAATCTACATAGATGTACGGATAAGTCTTATCATCGCGAAGCAAGATATTGTATTTTGGTTTTAGCTGCTTAATGAGCGAGTTTTCTAAAATCAATGCGTCATGTTCGCTATCAACAATTATATATTCAAGGTTTTTAGTCTCACTTATCATTTTATAAATTCTAGGACTTAAGTTTGAGTTAGGAGATATATCTGGTTCAAATCTAAAATAGCTCTTTACTCTATTTTTTAAAGATTTTGCTTTACCAACATATAGTAATTTTCTATTTTCATCAAAATATTGATAAATTCCGGGCTTATTTGGAAGATTTTTTATGATATTTTGGAGCAAATAATACCTCTTATCTCTTCAAAAAGTCTATTTAGTTTACTATCTTTAGAAAAATTTTTGAAATTGCCAGATGACCTCTCCTCGTAAAACGGCACAGCCGCACTTTTGGTTTTTGTGGTAAGGGGTGCTTTATTGCTCACAAAAACTTTTATTTCGTCAGCATCTATACATTTACATCTAAAATCTCTTTTTATTAACTCTTTTAATAGGCTTTTTATCAATGTCGTTTTATAATTAAACTCCATTTTGTATCCGGGGTGATTAAGCACGATAAAAAGTGTTTGATTTTTGTTATAAGCAAATCTTATAACATCTCCTAATCGATTTGGTAAGAGAGCAAAGAGTTTTTTGTACGCTTCTAATTGCTCTAATTTTTCGTAAGAAGGGTGTTGTTTCAGATGAGAAATAATAAAATTTGCCTTTTTCATGTTGTAATTATACCATGTATAGTTGTTTTTTTGCTTTTGGGTTGTGGTTTTAAAGGTGATCCAAAGTATATGTCCGATGTGAAAACATCAGAAGTTTCAAATAGTTAAAATTCAAAAAAAAGAGATGATCAATGAAAAATGTTCCTATCATAATTTTAGATTTTGGTTCCCAATATACTCAGCTTATCGCGAGGAGAATGCGTGAGGAGAAAGTATATTGTGAGATAGTTCCATATAGTGAAAAAATAGAAAATATAAAAAATAAGAACCCAAGAGGTATTATACTCTCAGGTGGTCCAGCTTCAGTTTATGCGGATGATGCTTATAAAATAAGCAAAGAGATATTTGAGCTTGATATACCAATTTTGGGGATTTGTTACGGTATGCAGTTGATTGCCCATATGTTAGGTGGCGAAGTTATGGCTGCAAATAAACAGGAGTTTGGAAAATCAAAAGTTTTTTTCAGTGAAAATGCAGAAAATTCACCTCTTTTCAAAAACTTAACTAATGGCAGTGTATACTGGATGAGTCACTCTGACAAAGTAAGCACTCTTCCAAAAGGTTTTGTCTCTTTAGCAAAAAGTGAAAATTCAGATTTTGCTGCTATAGCTGATGAAAAAAGAAAAATTTATGCACTACAGTTTCACCCAGAAGTTACACATTCGCTTGAAGGTGCAAAACTTTTGAGAAATTTTGCAAAGGAGATTTGTGGGTGTGAAACAACTTGGAATATGGGTTCATTTGCAAAAGAGCAAATTAAGAAAATCAAAGAACAAGTAGGAGATAAAAAAGTACTTTGTGCAGTAAGCGGAGGAGTTGATAGCTCGGTCGTTGCAACGCTTTTGTATGAAGCGATTGGCGAACAACTTGTTGCCATTTTTGTTGATACAGGATTATTAAGAGCAAATGAGAGAGAACGAGTTGAAAATATGTTCAAGGTGAATTTGAAAATTCCTCTTATTGTTGTTGATGCGACCAAAATTTATCTTTCTCGCTTAAAAGGCGTTGTGAATCCTGAAGAGAAAAGAAAAATTATTGGTCATAATTTTATTGAAGTTTTTGATAAAGAAGAAAAAAAGTATGATGGGATAAAGTTTCTTGCACAAGGAACACTTTATCCAGATGTGATTGAGTCTGTATCGGTTAAAGGTCCTTCAAAAACTATAAAATCTCATCACAATGTAGGTGGACTTCCTGACTGGATAAAATTTGAGCTTATTGAACCACTACGCGAGCTATTTAAAGATGAAGTTAGAGAGCTTGGTGTTGAACTTGGAATTCCAAAAGATATGGTAATGAGACACCCTTTTCCAGGTCCTGGACTTGCTATTAGGATAATGGGTGAAGTAACTAAAGAGGATATTATACTACTTAGAAAAGCAGATGTTATTATGCTTGAAGAGCTTAAAGCCAGTGGATATTATGATAAAACTTGGCAAAGTTTTACTGTGCTTCTAAATGTAAAAAGTGTTGGTGTTATGGGAGATAATAGAACTTATGATAATACAATTTGTGTAAGAGTTGTTGAGAGTGTTGATGGTATGACAGCAACATTTGCACATTTGCCACACGAACTATTAGAGAGAATAAGTACAAGAATAATAAACGAGGTTGATGGGATTAATAGGGTAGTTTATGATATTTCAAGCAAACCACCAGCAACTATAGAGTGGGAATAGTTTAGTTATTGTCTTTAAAAATGTAGGTTTAAAAAAACATGCGTGAAATATATCTTTTTAACGATGAAAAATATGAGGGTGTTAAAAATTTTAGTACTTTTACGATAAATTTTTTACACCCAAAAATTGAGATTTCAAGTTTTG
>JAIRQK010000090.1 GCA_031256525.1 Campylobacteraceae bacterium | reverse complement strand
CGCACGATGAAACAGATATAATCGCAAGTTCAACCGCAAGACTTGCAAAAAGTTTGAATGTCAAAGCGGTAATTTCATTAACCGGCTCTGGAAAATCAGCAAAAAAAATGGCAAGATATAGGATAGAAAACGATATTTTCGCAGTTTGTCATGATGAAAAAGTAGCAAGGTCGTTAACTATAGTGTGGGGAATTGAACCGATGTTGGTTATTAAGAAGTCCACCCTTAACGATATGCTTAGAAACACTTTTAAAAATGCTTTAAGTTTTGGCTGGATAAATCGCGACCATTCATATATTTTAACCGCAGGATTTCCAGCTGGTGTCGAGGGAAGCACCAACCTTATAAGAATTGTTAGAAAAAATGAAATTGATTATTTCGCAAAATTAGAACCATAAAAATCGTTTGTACACAGGGAAAAGTATGAAAATAACTTATGAGTTAATCGAACAAATCGCTCTTAATTTAAATGGTGCTAAAAAAGAGTATAAACAAAGTTGGGGTGCAACTCTTTTTTGGATTGAAAATAAGATGTTTTTATTAGTTGGAGATGATAAAGAAAATCCAATGATGAATTTTAAAAATGATGAGTTTATCAATATCCATTTACGCGAAAAATATCCTGAAATTATACCTGGCTATCATATGAATAAAAAACATTGGAACTCTCTGTATTTTAACAATTCAAAAAATATAGACAAAAAGTTTTTAGAACAACTCATATTTGAATCTTATGAAATTATCCTAAAATCACTGCCAAAAAAGCTTCAATTACTCTATACACAGGAACTATTAAACTAAAATTAAACTATTTTAGAGTATTATACGGGCTTGTTTATACAAATCCAAATTGTTAAAGGATAGCAATGTACGCTATTATAAAGAACGGTGGTAAGCAATATAAAGTTCAAGAAGGCGACTACATAAATGTCGATAAGCTTGACGCTCAGCCGAAAGATAGGATTAAAGTTTCTGAAGTTTTAGCTGTCAATGATGGCGAACTTAGGGTAGGAACTCCATTTGTTAAAGGTGCAACTGTGGAGCTTGAAGTAGTAGTTTCAGGCAAAGACAAAAAAGTTGTTATTTATAAAAAAAGAAGACGTAAAGATTCTAAACTTAAACGTGGATTTAGACGCCAATACACTCGTGTTAGAGTTGTTAGTATAGCGGCATAAGGAGAAAATAATGGCTCACAAGAAAGGTCAAGGTAGTACTCAGAATAACCGCGACTCAGCAGGTCGTAGATTAGGTGTTAAAAAATTTGGTGGTGAGTTTGTAAGAGCTGGAAATATCATCATTCGTCAACGCGGAACAAAAGTTCATGTTGGTAAAAATGTAGGTATGGGAACAGATCATACAATTTATGCCCTTGTTGACGGCTATGTAAAATTCGAACGCAAAGACGCAAAACGTAATAAAGTATCTGTTTATCCAGCTGCTTAAAATTTAAGAGGGCTTCTGCCCTCCTCTTTCTTTCTTTCTAAAAAGGCTTTTTCAATGTTTATTGACAGTGTAGAACTTACCATAAGTTCAGGCAAAGGCGGTGCTGGTTCAACTTCTTTCAGAAGAGAAAAGCACGTAACGCAAGGCGGACCTGATGGTGGTGATGGTGGAAACGGCGGTAATGTTATTTTTAAAGTAGATAGAAACTCTCATACGCTATCAAGATTTCGTGGTATTAATACTCTAAAAGCCAATAATGGCGAAAATGGTTTAAAGAAAAGAATGCATGGAAAAAAAGGCGAGGACTTGATAATTTGTGTCCCTCCCGGCACTCAAGTTATTGATGTTGATACAGATGAAATATTGCTTGACTTAGTTGATGAAGAGCAAGAGACTACTCTTTTAGAGGGTGGACTTGGTGGACTTGGAAATTGGCATTTTAGAAGCTCAACCAATCAACAACCTCGTTATGCACAACCGGGTCGTGAAGGTAAAAGTTTACATATAAGGTTAGAGCTGAAACTAATAGCTGATGTTGGGCTTGTTGGCTTTCCAAATACCGGCAAATCAACACTTATTTCCGTTATCTCAAACGCAAAGCCTGAAATTGCAAACTACGAGTTTACAACATTAACTCCAAAACTCGGTGTTATTAAAGTTGACGAGTTTAAATCATTTGTAATGGCTGATATTCCCGGAATTATTGAAGGTGCAAGTGAAGGCAAAGGTCTTGGACTGGACTTTTTGAAACATATCGAGAGAACGAAATTTTTACTTTTTATGCTTGATATTACAAATGTGCGAACACTTGAAAAACAATTCAGTTTGCTAAAAAATGAACTAAGTAAATTTTCTCAAAGTCTTTCAGTAAGAAAATTTGCTATTGCGATAACGAAAATTGATGCATTGGATGTTAAAGATACAAATGAGAAGATAGATAGTTTTTTTAAATCCTTAAATGTAGAGAAAAATATACAAAATGGATATAAAATTGATGGTGATATTAGCGTTTTATTGGGCGACTTTTACGACATAAAAGAGAATGAACCTCATTTCATACTGCCAATATCATCAGCAACAAATCAAAATATCAAAACACTCATATACGCACTAAATAATTCAATAGAGATGGTAAACGATGAAAAGTAGAATTGTTATAAAGGTAGGAACTCATGTTATCTATGAAGACGGCAAAATTGAACGCGAACGCTTTAGTAAAGTTGTCGATTTTATAAGTGAATTGATGGAAAAATATGAGGTAATTGTCGTAACATCTGGTGCGGTTGCTTCTGGATATTCAAAAATCAAACTTGATAAAAGTATTGTAAAAAATAGACAAGCTCTTGCTGCTATTGGGCAACCATATTTAATACGCGAATATAATGACCTTTTAGAAAAAAATGGCTATTTTGGCGCACAGCTTTTGGTGATTGCCGATGATTTTGACTCTCGAAAAAAGACAAAAAGAGTTCGTGATGCAGTTGATGCATTGATTGAACACAAAATATTACCGATAATAAATGAAAATGACACAACAGCCATTGAAGAGTTGGTTTTTGGAGACAATGACCAACTATCAGCGAGGATAACACATTTTTTAGGTGCTGATTTACTTGTAATTTTATCAGACATTGACGGATATTACGACAAGGACCCAAGAGAAAATAGTGATGCTGTAATGAATAAAAATATATATTGCATAGATGAAAAAGAGCTTGTCTTGCCTTATAATGCAGGAACAACTTTTGGAACAGGCGGTATCGTTACAAAACTGAAAGCTGCAAATTTTCTCTTACAGCATAGTCGTGCTATGTTTCTAACATCTGGATTTGATTTGAAAGACTTAAGAAGTTTTTTGCTTGAAAAAAATCACCAAAACGGCACACTTTTTAGTCCAAAAAACTGGAAAATATAGTGAGCAAAATTCGAGTTGTTTTTATGGGTACTCCATCTTATGCAACAAGAATTTTTAAAGCACTTATAGATGATAAAAACTTTGAAATAACTTCAGTTTTTACCCAACCAGATAAGCCATCTGGTCGCGGAAACCATTTAACTCCACCGGATATAAAAATTTTTATACAAGATAATGATATAAATGTAAAGATATTTCAGCCAGAAAGCATAAAAAACGATGAAATAGTAGAGAGTATTAAATCACAAAAGCCAGATTTTATAGTTGTTGCAGCTTATGGGAAAATATTACCACTTTCAATTTTAAATATCGCACCTTGTATCAATTTGCACGCTTCTCTTCTTCCAAAGTACAGAGGAGCAAGTCCAATTCAATATGCAATATTAAATGCAGATAAATTTACCGGTATTACCGCTATGCTAATGGAAGAAGGTCTTGATAGTG
>JAIRQK010000170.1 GCA_031256525.1 Campylobacteraceae bacterium | reverse complement strand
AAGCTCATCTAACTCCTCTTTTGTCATATAGCAATAGTACGCCTTATCATCATCAAGAAGTTTTTGCACATACTCTTTATATAGTTCAAATCTACTTGATTGATATACTATCTCCCCATCATAACTAAGCCCAGTCCACTTAAAAGCCTCTTCTATCGCTTTTGCAGCCTCTTGCGAATTTCTTTTTAAATCAGTATCTTCAATTCTAAGAAGAAACTTTCCATTGTTCTTTCTAGCCCATAAATAATTATATAACGCCGTTCTAAGTCCGCCTATATGTAAATATCCAGTTGGCGAAGGAGCAAAACGAGTCACTATCATAGATAAAATCCTTAAAATTACTTTAATATGCTTAATAAACTTCTTATTAAGAAACTTAGATTATAATTACTTTTTACTTAAATAAAGGATTGCAAGTGGGTTTAAAAAAAGTAGTTACCTCGTTTTTTTGTGTTTTATTTTTAAATGTCATTCATGCAAAAGCAGAGCTGTTAGATGCGATATCTATTATCGTTGAAAATGAGCCTGTTACGCTTTTTGAGATTTTTAAATTTTCAAAACAGTACAATGTTGAACCAAGAAATGCCGTTGACTTATTGGTTAGACAAAAATTGGAACTTAGCCAAATTAAAAATATGAACATTGAGATAAGTGATTTTGATATAGAGCAACAAATCAACCAAATAGCAACAAGAAACAATATGAGTACGCAAGGATTTTTAAGTGCACTTGCAGCTCAAGGCATAAATGCTCAAGAGTATAGAAATGATGTAAAGCTTAAAATGCAAAGAGATAAACTGTATCAATATATAGTTAGAGACAAGTTTCAAGCATTTAATAAAGATGATGTTTTAGACTATTACAACAAAAACCAACACGAATTTACAAGAGTTGAGAGTTTTGATGTTACAAGATTTCAAAGTAAAAATGTTGATAGTTTGAAAAATCTAAATTCACCAACTGCAAAGTCTAAAAATGTAGAGTCTGCAAAATTAAGACTATATAGCCAAAGTAGCGAAGCAAGAGTTATTGCAATGCTTACAAATACAGATGAAGAGAGTTTTTCAAATATCATCGAAACAAAAGATGACTATATAAGATTTTTTCTTCATAAAAAAAATGATATAAGTGTATTGCCTTTTGAACAAGCTGAAAATATGATTGCACAAAAAGTTGCACAAGACAAAGAGATGGAAATATTAAGCGACTATTTTGAAAAGTTAAAATCTCGCTCAACTATAACAGTTATCAGACTTCCTTAATTTATACATTTTAGTTTACATGTTATGAAAATCACATGTAAACTAAATTACTTCTTGTAAAAATCACTCTTTGGCGATATTGTTAAATGGGTATTATTATCCTCTAAAAATAAAGGATAATAATATGTAAGATTTTAGTGGTTACTTAAATAGTTTGTATCAAAATTGTTGTTTATAAAGTCTGGATTGTCCATCATTTTAAGATGAAAATCTCTTGTACAACTAATGCCCTCAATAGTAAGCTCGCTTAACGCTTGTTTCATTTTAGCTATAGCCCTTGTTCTATCTTCTGCCCAAACGATAAGTTTTCCTATCATAGAGTCATAATGAGGAGGAACAACATAGTTTTGATAAGCGTGTGAATCCATTCTCACATTTCTTCCGCCCGGAACTATATATGTGCTTATTCTACCCGGACTTGGTATAAATCTAACCGGATCTTCTGCTGTAATTCTACATTCGATAGAGTGACCTTTAAGTTTTATACTCTCTTGAGGAGGAAGTTTTTCGCCTTCAGCCACTTTTATCATCAACTCGATAATATCAAGACCACTTACCATTTCGCTCACGCAGTGTTCAACTTGAAGTCTTGTATTCATCTCCATAAAATAGAAATTTTTATTCTCATCTACTAAAAACTCAAATGTTCCCGCATTTTCATATCCAATTGCTTTTGTTGCACGAATCGCAGTTTCGTGAAGTTTTTTTCTTGTCTCCTCATCTAATAAAATCGCTGGGGACTCTTCGATAAGTTTTTGGTGTCTTCTTTGCATTGAGCAGTCGCGCTCTCCTATGTGTATAGCATTTCCATGTCTATCACCTACAACTTGCACCTCTATATGTCTTGGTTTTCTGATAAACTTTTCCATATATAGCGTTCCATCTCCAAAAGCAGTTTTTGCTTCGCTTTCAGCTGCTAAATAGAGTTTTTCAATATCTTCTGCTTTTTCTACAACCCTCATTCCGCGTCCACCGCCACCTGCGGCAGCTTTTATGATTACAGGATAGCCCATTTTTTCAGCAGTTTTTTTCGCATCTTCCAAATCATTCAATGCTCCATCACTTCCTGGAATAACAGGAATTCCTGCTTTTTTCATAACATCTTTTGCTTTACTCTTGTCGCTCATCATTATCATAGCATCAGCACTTGGTCCAATGAATTTTATATTATGATGTTCGCATACTTCTACAAAGTTTTGATTTTCACTTAAAAAACCATATCCCGGAAATATAGCATCACACTCGCTTATTTCAGCTGCTGATATAATCGCTGGAATACTCAAATAACTTTGAGATGATTTCTCTCCACCGATACAGATAGACGCATCAGCATATCTTAAATAGAGTGCATCTTTATCCGCTGTAGAATAAACAGCAATTGCTTGCTTACCCATCTCTTTTATAGTCCTTATAGCTCTTAATGCTATTTCGCCTCTGTTGGCTACTAATACTCTTTTTATCTTACTCATTAAACTCTCTCCACGCTAAATAATGGCATTTCAAACTCAACTGGTTGCCCATCCTCAACTAATATATCAACTATCCTACAGTCATATTCGGCATCAATTTCATTCATAATTTTCATAGCTTCGATAATTGCTATTGATTGACCTTTTTTAACAACAGACCCTATTTTTACAAATGCTTCAGCTCCCGGAGATGGTGATTTGTAAAATGTTCCAACCATTGGTGATTTGAATGTTGGGTGTTTGCTTGTTGATGCGTTACTGATAACATCACTGCTTCTATTTTCGATTGCTTTTTGCTCAACTTGTGTATTTACTATCTGTGTTGTAGTGATTGGTTTTGGCTCTTCAGTAGAATAAACACATTCACCACCATTTTTTTTAAGCTCAATTTCAAAATCTCCTTGTTTGATTTTAAGTTTGCTCATGTTGCTTTTGTCAAATATCTTCAGCAACTCTCTTACATCTTTATCCAACATATAGACCTCCTTGTTAACATAGTAAAAATTTCTTAAACGATAAACGATTAAAGTGTGTTATAATACCACACTTTATAAAAACTATAACTTAAAACTCAAGGATAATTTATGGGCTTAAAAGCTGATAATTGGATAAAAGAGAAATCAATAAAAGAGGGAATGATAGACCCATTCTTCGATAGTCAAGTCGGAAAAAATGTCATCAGTTATGGCGTTAGTAGCTACGGATACGATATAAGAGTTGGTAATGAGTTTAAAATATTTACAAATGTAAACTCAACGGTTGTTGACCCTAAAAACTTCGATGATAAAAATGTTGTTGATTTTATTGGTGATGTATGTATCGTACCGCCTAACTCTTTTGCATTGGCTCGCACGCTTGAATATTTTAAAATACCAAAAAATGTTTTGGCTATATGTCTTGGAAAAAGTACATACGCAAGGTGTGGAATTATCGTAAATGTTACTCCATTTGAACCAGCTTTTGAAGGGCATATAACTATCGAGATTTCAAATACAACACCACTTCCTGCAAAAATTTACGCAAATGAGGGAATTGCCCAAGTTCTATTTTTTGAAGGTGATACAAATTGTGACACTACATATCAAGATAAACGCGGTAAATATCAAGGACAAACAGGGATAACACTTCCTAAAATTTTAAATCATTAAAAAATAAAAAAGAGCAATGATGGGATTGACTAATTTTAAATGCGAAAAGTGTGGAAATGAAGTAAAAAAGACAAATGGGCTTAGTAGTCTGTTTTCTGTGAAAAATAGTATTGCTGTTGCTTGTGAAAATTGTAGCACCAAATACAAAACCCCACTTTTTACTAAATTATTTATTTTAGATGTTTTTCTCCTTATTTTTTTATGCAATTGTTTAATTATTGCTCTTGTATTTGTTTTTAAAAAAGAACCAATACCAAATATCAATGATTTTTATCGAATGTTATCTGTTTTGGGTTTTATATTGGCTATTATTGTGTGTGTGGTAATTCGTAATATTATTTTATTGTTTTTGCCTCTAAAAGTTGAGTTAGAGGATAAAGAACACAAAGAAAAACCAATTTTTGAAGTTAAAAAACGTTCGGTTTTCTGTATTGTTATCTTTTTGTTTTGGAATTTGTTTTTTACACTAATTGGCAATATAATGTCGGTTTTGGCACTATTGTCTATTTTTAAAATTAGATCACATGAAATGCCTATTGCTTCATTTGTTATTCTTTTAGGTGTAGGTTGTTTATACCATTATATGGGAGTATTAATTGATATTTTATCATTTAAAAAAATTGCTATTTATGAAGATTATATTTTAATTGAAAGAAGATTTCTATTTATGAAAGATGTTAAAATTAAAATTAGCGATATTATATCTATTAACACAATTTCTGGAGGAGCTTATTCGATAAACAGTTGGAAAAGGATTGTTACGACAAATAAAAACTTTTATGTTCACGATGTAAATGATGACGATAAAATAGTAGAAATACTAAAAAGAGAAAGAGGGACAGATATAATTTTCTCTTAATAAAAAAAGAGAATAAAAACCACAAAAAGCAAACAGTTAAATTTGAAGATTTCACAAAAAATACAAATATAAAACTTGTAAAATAGACTTAGAATATAATAGAGAGATAATATTAATGTTTTTATGATAAAATCTCACCTTACATATATTTTAGGAGAAAAAATGTCAATTTCTGAGAATAAAGTTGTTTCAATCTATTATGAATTAAAAGATGTTGATGGGAACATCTTAGATTCAAACCTTGGACAAAAAAAACCACTATCGTTTATAATGGGTAAAAACCAAATTATCCCGGGATTAGAAAATGAGATAACAAATCTAAACCAAGGTGATAGAGCAAATGTCGTTGTCAAAGCAGAAGATGCTTATGGAAAATATGATGAAAAAGCAAAACAGACTCTTCCTGCTGAGCAATTTGCCGGGTTAGAACTTCACAAAGGTATGACACTTTATGGACAAGGTGAAGACGGAAATACAGTGCAAGTAGTGGTTGATAATTTTAACGACAAAGAGGTTACTATTGATTTTAATCATCCTCTTGCTGGAAAAGATTTGAATTTTAATATAGAAATTTCTGAAGTTAGAGACGCAACAGAAAATGAGCTTTCAAGTGGTACGGTTGCAGGTGGCGGTTGTTGTGGCGACCATGATGACGATTGTTGTGGCGGACACAATCATAACCATAACCATGGTGGTGGATGTGGTTGCGGACACTAATTTCGTTGCAAACTCAAGAGCCTCTATCGAGGCTCTAAAATCTGCAAATCTTCTTAAAAATTTAAATCTTAGCGTAGTTATAGTTGGTGAAGATGGTGTTGGAAAAACAACTTTAGCAAGAACTATTGTTCAGGCTAAAATGCTTGATTGTGCCAAGTTATCTGAAGTTATAAATGCGTTAGGTTTAAATCAAGCGTTGATACTGACAAATTTTCATAAAATTACAAATTATGAGGTGTTGAAAAACGCTTTAACATCAAACCCAACAAGAATTATCGCAACAGCCGATGAGAGCTTAAGTACCGAAATCATCGATAGTTTTTTTAGTCTTAAGATAGCCCTTCCACCGCTTTGCCAAAGAGAGGAAGATGTTAGTTTTTTAGCCAAAAAGTTTTTTGATGAAGCAAATCTCTTTTTTTCAAACCACAACACCTCTTTAAATATCGAAAATATCAAGCTCGATGTTAGCAAAAATGCGAACTCTTTGAGGTATTCTATCTATAAATCTATCATAGTTAATGGGTTTACTGAAGATGATATTTTAAACATTTTAGAGGATTTTTTGGAGAAAAAAATTGGAAGTGGAGACGATTATAAAAATTTACTCTATCTTTTTGATGTTCCGCTAATTCGAGCTGGATATAAAAAGTTTAACTCCCAACTTGCTATGGCTAAAAAGTTTGGAATAAATAGAAACACTTTAAGAAAAAAGGTGTACGAATATGAAAGTTTTTTGTAGTATAGACAAGAAAGGGTAACAGAATGGCTTATGTAAATGAAATGATGCCTAACGAGGATATTGAAAAATATAGTGTCAAAGAAAAAATGAAATTTTTTTATGGAGGACATTGGGCAATTGATAGGGATAGAGGGATGTGGCTCATGGTGGATTATAAAAGCACAGAGGGTGATTATGGAGAGGGTAAAGTATTAAGTACAAATTGGTATTTTTACTACAAAGATTATTTAATATTTATAAAAACTAAAGAAATAGAAAGAAAATACAACGAAGAAAAGAAAGAGTTATATATACATATAAGAGCTCTTAGAATGTATTGTCGTCGTCTTATGGGACTTTATC
>JAIRQK010000144.1 GCA_031256525.1 Campylobacteraceae bacterium | reverse complement strand
CGGTTCCTGTCAGCAAATTCCCGGGCCATTAGCGCAGTTGGTTAGAGCATCCCGCTCATAACGGGATGGTCGCAGGTTCGAGTCCTGCAGGACCCACCACTTACACTACTGAAACATTACTAATTTAGCCCAATTCTATAACACTTCAGATACAGAGCATATACAAACACCAACTACTTAAAATAGCAAAATGCCCTATTTTTCGCCACCATCCACAAAAGTCTACACTTTTCATTAACACACCATTTTACACACATATATATTATAACCATTTAGATATATATATATATTGAATTAATATCTTTTTTATGTTACAATGCACAAATTTTATTTCTGAGGAGAAAAAATGAAAAAAGTTTTAACAATTTTAATATTAGGTTTAGCTATTTTAGCTTTTAGTGGTTGTGAAAACAAGGAGCTAAAGCAAGGCAAATCAGAATTTTTAAGATTTGCTATGAATAAATATGATGGAATAGCTACTGCACAAGAAATATTAGAACGAAAGTATGACAAAAAAATAGTTGATAGTTGGGTTAAGGAGTTAGAAAAGACAAAAGAGTGGGCTAATCATGTAAAAGAAGGGAAACTGGAGTTTTTTTCTAAGGTTGAACGAACGAGAGAGCAAGAGTATATACCTTTTAGAGAATTTGGACAACTTCAAAGCGTTGCAGAGCGTGTTTATGGTAAAAAAGTAGCTGATGCTTGGGTTAAAGAGTTGGAAAAAGAGGATAAATGGATTGATTCAAAAACTTTAGAATATTGTCGAGAATCAGTTTATAGTACGTCTAGTAAGAAGTTTGATAGAAAATTTAGTTTTTGGACTGAAGAAAGAGTGTGTGGTTACGACCTTGTAGACCAATGGATAAAAGAAAAAGGCAAATAGTCTTTTAATATTTTAAGGACTTAGACTAATTTCTAAGTCCTTAACCCTTTTCACAGCAATCAAACAGCTTTAAACTAACTCAACTTTCACTAAAAACAATAATAGTATTTTTATGCCAAAATACAAAAAAACAATCAGGTATTAATAACTTTTTAAATAGAATAGCATACAACAAACCAAATAATTAAACTGTCTTAATCAATATAGACAATTAATTAAATAAATCAGACAAAGGTAAAAAGATTATGAAAAAAGAGAAAGAAATTGAGGCAGGGGTTATAGTTCCTGCGTATGATATAAACGAAAAAGCGATAGAAGAATATGATGCTCTTGCTTCACATCTTGAAGATTTAGAAGATTATTATGATGCTGTTAAAGCCTTAAGAGAATTTCAAAAAAGCGGTGAAAAAGCCGTTTCCACTGATGAAGTTTTCGGAAAAATTGGTCTTTGATAGTAGTTTTGTACCAAAAAGTGAAAAAGTAGAAATCCTATTTTTTTCAACTTCATTTTTTTCTTACCAAAAAATTCAAAACACAATTTTGCCATGATATGTTTAATAATAATTTAATAAATATTAATAATATTTTGTTTTATTTTTGACGATTTGGTGCATTTTTTGGAAAAAGTTAAAAAAAATTTCAACTTTAACAAATATAATACAAAAAAATGAAAAAAACTTGTTACAATATAGATACGAAAAACCATAAAAGATAAAAATTTAAAAATTTTAGCTTTGTAAACAAAAAAGTATTACATAAAAAAGTGTAATGTAAAAAATTAAAAGAGAAAGGAACCGTGTAAGTGCAGACAAACCAAGTAGCTTCAAAAGATTCAACGAGAAAGGTCACCAACTTCATTAGCGAGTTTGTACACAAAGAGTCGTTTAGTGGTCTTTTACTTTTTATTGCTGCTACATTGGCTATGGTGGCTGCGAACCTCCCGGGTATTTCAGACTGGTATTACCATTTTTTACATACAGAGATTGGTATAACGCTTGGAGATTTTAGCTTTATAAAAGATATACATTTTTGGGTAAATGACGGCTTTATGGCTCTATTTTTCTTAATGATAGGACTTGAGGTAAAAAGAGAGATTTTAGTTGGTGAGCTTTCAACATTTAAAAAAGCACTTTTGCCTATTTTTGCCTCTATCGGTGGAATGGTAGTGCCAATTGCGATTTTTTTATATGTCTCTTGGGGAAGTGGCTTTGAAAAAGGTTTTGCTATTCCAATGGGAACAGATACCGCTTTTGCTCTTGGTGTTTTGATGCTTTTAGGTTCTAGAATACCTATCAAACTAAAGATATTTTTGGTTACTTTGGCAGTTGCAGATGATGTTGGTGCTATTTTAGTAATTGCTATCTTTTATTCAGGTAGTCTATCATACACATATCTATCTTTGGCTGTGGCTGTTGTTTTAATTTTGATAATTTTTAATCGTTTAGGCGTTAAATCTTTAACTGCATATTTATTAGTTGGGGGGTTACTTTGGTATTTTGTCCTTAAAAGCGGTATCCATGCAACTATGGCTGGTGTTATACTTGCTTTTATTATCCCCATACACTCAAAAATAAATGGACTTGGTTTCTTAGAGCATTTAAGACTTGCAGTAAATGTATTTTACTCCAATGCTCCAAAGCAAGAGGAGAATCAAGAGAGCGTATTGTTAAATACAAAACAGAACAACGCTCTTGAAATTATTGCAAAAGCATACGATGAAGTACAAAGTCCTCTTGTAAGATTGGAACACTACTTGCACCCTCTTAGCGGTTTTTTCATTATGCCTGTTTTCGCATTTGTAAACGCTGGTGTTCAAGTTCATGGAGGCATTGTATTTAACGAATTATTCTGGGGAATTGCAGCAGGATTATTCATAGGAAAACCTCTTGGAATTTTCTTATTTACATACTTCTTAGACTTCTTTGGAATATCAAGAAAACCAAGCAATTTAACTTGGTCGCAAATTTTTGGTTGTGGTCTTGTAGCAAGTATAGGCTTTACAATGTCGATACTTATATCAAATCTCGCATTTGCTGGTACTGATACAGCTGACCAAGCAACATTGTCTGTACTTCTTACATCGCTTGTTGCTACAATCGTTTCTATGTTGTATTTCTTTTTCTTTACGCCAAAAAACAGTATTTCAACATCACAAAATTGATGTTGAAATTTTAGTTATATTCACAAAAAAAGGATAATTTATGTTACACTCAACCCAATATAAGCAACAGCTTTTAATAAAAAACCTGCTTTTTACTCCAATAGCAAGAAATGATAATCAAGAAATTGTATACAAAAACAATTTTAGAATGAACTATAAAGAGTTCAAAAAGAGAGTTAATAGACTGGCAAATTTACTTACAAAAATGGGCGTTAAAGAGGGTGATACAGTTGCTATTATGGATTATGACTCTCATAGATATTTGGAGTGTTACTTTGCTATCCCTATGATTGGTGCTGTTTTGCATATGATAAATATAAGACTCTCTCACGAGCAAATTTTATACACAATCGACCATGCACAAGATGATGTTTTGTTTATAAATAGCGATTTTATACCTATCATCGAACAAATTAAAGGCAGAATTGACACGGTAAATAACTATATTTTAATTGCAGATGATAACGAAAATGCAAAATCAAAAACTATCCCATTTATAGGCGAATATGAAGAACTTTTAAAAGAGCAGTCTGATGAGTATATTTTTCCTGATTTTGATGAAAACAGAAGAGCTACAACTTTTTACACAACAGGAACAACAGGTATGCCAAAAGGGGTATATTTTAGCCATAGACAGCTTGTTATGCATACATTAGGAGCATTAGTATCTCTATCAACTCATGCAAGTCAAGGGAGTTTTCATCAAGACGATGTCTATATGCCAATAACTCCAATGTTTCATGTTCATGCGTGGGGAATTCCATATATGGCAACATTTTTGGGCGTTAAACAAGTCTATCCGGGAAAATACATACCTGATATTTTGATTGAATTGATAGACAAGGAAAAAGTTACATTTTCGCATTGTGTACCAACAATACTCCATATGCTTTTAAGTTCTCCGAAAATTGACAATGTTGATTTGAGTAAATGGAAAGTTATTATTGGTGGAGCTGCTCTTACAAAAGCTCTTGTTATTAATGCACTCAAAAAAGGTATCGATATATTTGCTGGTTATGGAATGAGCGAAACTTGTCCTTTTCTATCTTTGGCACAGCTTGATTTGAAAGATTTAGAAAAAGATTTTGACTCACAAGTCAATATAAGAACAAAAACAGGAAGAGCATTGGGGTTAGTTGAACTTGAAATTGTCGATGAAAATATGAATAAAGTACCTCATAATGGAGTAAGTACTGGCGAAATTGTAGTTCGCTCTCCTTGGCTAACAGCTGGTTATTTAAAAGACCAAAAAAACTCTGAAAATCTATGGCGAAATGGATATCTTCATACTGGCGATATTGCAAACTGTGATGAAAATGGCTATTTTAAAATAACAGATAGAGAAAAAGATGTTATAAAAGTTGGTGGTGAGTGGATATCGTCATTAGAACTTGAAGATATCATAAATCAACATACAAGCGTTAGTGAAGTAGCGGTCATTGCGGTATTTGATGAGAGGTGGGGTGAAAGACCTCTTGCTCTTGTGGTTTTAAAAGGCGACTATGAAAAAACGGTAGAAAAAGAGATAATCGCTCACACAAAAGAGTTTATCAAAAAAGGCATTATGGCAAGAGAGAGTATGCTTTTAAAAATTCATTTTGTGCCATCTTTAGAAAAAACAAGTGTTGGAAAAATAAACAAAAAAGAGTTAAGAGAAAAATATAGAAATATGTAGAGCTTTATCAAATTGCTTTCGAGGAGAAAAGATGAAAAAATATCTCGTTTTTGGATTGTTAGCAGCGTTTATAGCATTAATTACTCTTCCACATAATTGTGGAAATAGAAATGATGCTATTGCAACAGGAATAAAATACGATGTTTATACCGCAGTTTCAACTGTTCCTGCATACTATGCAAAGCAAAGAGATGCAAGAATTAGTAAAGCTATAGATATCAATATAAAAAATTGGATTGCTGTTGATGATTCTGGATATGGCTATGTGTATAAAGAGGACGATAAAGATTGTGCTATTATGCAGGTGTATGAAGTAGGTGAATCAGGTGAAACATTGGCAACTTCAGAAAACACAAGAGAAGATGGAACATGGCAACCATTACAGAC
>JAIRQK010000121.1 GCA_031256525.1 Campylobacteraceae bacterium | reverse complement strand
AATCTAACTCTTGCCATACCAGATACATCAACACCTTTGATTGCTTCTTCAAGTGATGTAGCACTTGCGAAAGTTGTCATAGCACCAGCTGCAACTACAGCAGCAAGGCTTAACTTAACTAATTTCATATTTGCTCCTTAAGCATAAAATATAAGTGTAATTGTACTAAATTAAAACTTAAAGCAAATCTAAAGTTTACAAAAAAATTACAAGGATATCAAATGTTTCCCAATACTTAGGGTTTCACAGCAGTGAAATTTTAGTGAGAATTTGCCTGTTTTTTTCTATTTTATTAGAATAATTGCGAAATTATAGTAGCTTATTGTTGCAAAAATGTTACGAAATTTAGTACGGGGGATATGTTTGCATATAAAAAAATTATATGCAAACACTATAGGGATATTTTAATTAGAAGTTATATTCAACTTGTAATCTTAACTCGTTGTTTTCTACATCATCGCCCAATACAGAGTAGTATAGGTCAACACCAAAGTTTTTAGCAATTTGATAAGATACTAAACCATAAAGCTCATCTACATCAACATTGCCACCAATATCTGCAACACCATAACCAGCTTCAACTCCAAATTTATTGAATTTTGCTCCAGCTTTTAAGAAATAAACTTCTGTATCTGCTGTGTTAGTTGTTAATAGATATAGTTGTTGACCAAATTTGATAAAGCCATCATTATCAGCAGTTAAAGCGTAAATAGGCATATCGCTATCTGATTTTGTGAAACCACCGGTTACAAAGAAGTTTTCATTTTCGTATCCAACAGTAAAGCCCATAAAGATACCTGATTTGTCAGTGCCTAATGCTACAGCCAAATCTTTATCAAGTCTCATATAGTTTGCTTGAGCAACAGCGTTAAAGCCCGATAGGTTAACACCTACTTGACCAAAAACATTGTAGTCAAATACATTTGTCATTCTTGAAACCCAACCTTGAAGAGTTGCAACTTCGAAACCACCAATAGCAGCAACTGCCATTAAGTCTTCTTGACCAAACAAGTCTTCAAGAACTGCACCATTGATTTGGTTATAGTACGCAGCTGCAAGTGTCCAGTTTTCAACTCCCGTGTAAAGACCTAAAAGACCGTTACCTCTTGAACCACCAAATCCAGCCTCTGTCCATGGAGTTGGAATTTCTATCTTACCAGCTTTGAGTACAAAGTTACCCGCTGCATATTGGAAGAAAAATTTGTCTACTTCAACGCCTGTAGGACCACTTGCAGCATTAGCTGGAGTGTTGTATCCGTCAGTTGCTAAAGATGTACCAAATGTGAAGTTCTCAGCAATTGGTGCATTAATATTTAATAATCCAGAAATTTGTGTTGCTTGTGAACCTAAATTGTCACCAACAGCATTAAAGTATCTTGCATCTGATTGGTGGTAGAATCTAACTCTTGCCATACCAGATACATCAACACCTTTGATAGCTTCTTCAAGTGATGTAGCACTTGCGAAAGTTGTCATAGCACCAGCCGCGATTACGGCAGCAAGGCTTAACTTAACTAATTTCATATTTGCTCCTTAAGTATAAAATGTAAATTGGTATTGTATATCAATTAAAATTAAACTTGAGTTAATTTTTGTCTAAAACGGGAGTTTGGTTTAGTTTGTGAATAAAAAAGAGGAGGTTACTTAAAAAGTATCAATTGGGGCTAATGTGTAACCTCATCATTTTTCAAAAGGAGCTAAATAAAATCACAATTAGAATTGTAAATTTTAAAGGTAAACAACCGGTAAACATATTATTTTAACGGTTGATACCTATCTTTGTTGATTTGGGAGGGGGAATATTTTTGTTCTTTTGGCTCAAAGTTCTTTTGTTTAAAACTTTGCTTTGTGGCTGTTCTTCTGCTTCAACGCCGACAATTTCCTCTTCAAGGGCTACATTTTTATATCTTTTAGCCTCTCTTCTTAAGTCCACATCTTCATACTCTACTTCACGAGGTTGTGCAATAATAGGCTCTTCTTCTACATCATAAGTTTGTTCAACTTGTTCAACAGGCTCGTATTTATCGTAAGGCGATGTAGCTTGCTTATGCTTTGTATCATAAAGTGGTGAAGTAGTCTCATATTTTATATCCTGTATCGGCGAAGAAGACCCTTGTTTTATATCGTGCAATGGCGAAATGGGTTCATTTTCTATGCTATAAAACGGGGTAGTGGCGGATTTATGCTCTGACATAATAGGTAGAAGATGTTTTTTTGTTGTGTTTAGCACTTCTGCATCTATTTTAGATTTGCTGATGATGTTGATGGGAGTATCGCCAACTTCTGCTTTATCTGCATTTGGTGATTTGGATAGTATGAGCTTGGTATCTAACTCTTCTAAAGTTGTGTTTGAGTATACAGTAAAAAAGTTACCCTCTTCTCTTACATTTAGAACTTGTCTACTTGTTGTATCAACCTCTTCCGCAGTCGTTGCTATCTCGAACATCTCTTGTTTTGAAACACAACCGGAGATTATAAAAAGAGATATTGTAAGTGTTATAAAAATATTATAGTTCATTATCTTTACTCCAGCCACCACCTAAAACTTTATATAGAGTGATAAGTGAATTTAGATGGTTTAGCCTTTGCATAGCTAAAGAGTCTGTTGCACTAAAAAAATCTCTTTGTGCACTGAGTAGAGATAAAAAATCTCTAATGCCGTGTTTATACTGCATAGTTGATATATCGAGCGATTTTTTCGTGTAGTTTGCTATCTCTTCTTGAATAAGTGCTTGGGACTTTTGGTATACAACACTATTTAAAGCATCTTCACTCTCTTGCAATGCTCCTAAAATAACTTTATTGTAATTTAGTATCACCTCTTTTGTGCGAGAAACCTCTATCTCTTTTAAGTTTTTAAGTCTTCCCCAATCAAATAGCGTATACACTGCATTAAGTCCTAAAGATAAAACGCTTGTCGGGTCTGCAAAAGAGATAAGCCCTGCACTTGAAACTCCTCCACTTGCACTTAGAGAAAAACTTGGAAATCTATTTGCATTTGCCACTTTTGTAACTGCGTTTGCTATATTTACATTTTCACGTGCCATAGCGATATCTGGGCGATTTAGTAAGAGTTTGCTTGGAAGTCCTGCTTCAACTTGAGGTATATTTAGCGACCAAAAGTCATCACCTAAAAAGGTATAATTTTGCGGAACAATTCCTACAAGTGTAGCAAGTGCGTTTTTGTATTGTTTTAGCTGTAGCTCTAAATTCTCAACATTTGCTTTTTGTGATAAATATGAGCTTTGTTGCTGGTTTACATCAAGTGAGCTAATGCTTCCGGCGTTATATTTAGCATTTACAATTCTTAAAAGCTCTTCGCTTATTTGTAAATTTTCCTTTGCTATTTTTAGTCTTTCTGTAGTTGCTAAAAGGTTAAAATAGCTTTGTGCAACTGAAGAGTAAAGGGTGAGCATTGTTGCATCTTTGCCATATTTTGTCGCTAAATATGAAGACTGGGCAGCCTCTTTTTGTCCTGCTATCTTGCCCCAAAAATCAATTTCGTAGCCTACTCTTAATGATGCACTTGTGCTTCTTGAAATAGCTCCCCAACCATCATCTCCTCTTGCTCTATTTATATTTGTTCCTGCACTTAAATCAAGTCCGGGATAGTGCGAAATCCCTGCATTTTCTAACTGTAGTCTTGACTGCTCTAATCTTTGTGCTGCTATAAGAGAGTCTGGTGAGTTTAATTTTGCCTGTTCTATTAAACTATTTAACGCACTTGAGTTAAAATTTTCCCACCATGATACGGAAATATTCGTACCATTTTTATTTGTGTCAAATGTATAATTTTCTGGAATTGTCAAATTACTCTCTAAATATTGTGTGTGCGAATGACAACCGCCTAAAAAAACCAAAACAAATATACTTGCAAGTAAAATCTTTTTCAAATTATTCTCCTGATAATGCGATAACCGGATCAAGTTTTGCAGCCTTTTTCGCCGGTAAATATCCAAAAATAAGCCCTGTTAAAAATGCGCAACTAAATGCTAAAACTACTGGCAACATAGAGTAAACAACAGTTGTTCCAAATTTGCTTACGATAAAAGTTGCTCCAATTCCACAAATAATCCCTATTATACCACCAAGTGCTGATACAATCAATGCTTCAATTAAAAATTGTTGCACTATGTTTCTTCTTCTTGCTCCTGTTGCTACTCTTATACCTATCTCTTTTGTTCTCTCAGTTACACTTACAAGCATTATATTCATAACTCCAATACCTCCCACAAGAAGCGAGATAGCGGCAATTGAGCCAAGTAGAATTGTTAGGGTGTTTTGTGTCTCTTCCATACTTTGAATTAGAGATGACATATTTGTAACTCTAAAATCTTCAACTCCGTGCCTTTGTATCAAAAGTGATCTAATCGCCTCTTCCGTTTGGAGTGATTTGCTTATGTCAGTTATACCAACTCTTATGTTTCTTAGAGATGTTTGTCCGATAATGTGTAGGTTGCCCGTTGTATATGGAACAAATACTACATCATCTTCATCATCACCCATAGCTGAAGCCCCTTTTGAACTCATAACGCCGATAACTTGAAACATAATGTTGTCTATAACCACAAATTTGCCTATTGGGTCATCGTTTGGAAAAATAGCTTGTTCTACTGCACTTCCAAGAACAGCAACTCTCTCCATATCATCCTCATCTTCTTTTGAGAAAAATACCCCTTTTTCAACACTCCAATCTCTAACTATACCATAAGCCCAAGAGTTTGCATTTAAATTTGTCGTTTTATCGTTGTTTCCATATCTAACTGTTACGCCTTTTCTTGCTTCTGGCATAGCTGCGATAATGTTATCAAGTTCATTAATCGCATGAGCATCTTCTAAAACAAGAGTATTAACACCGCCTCGCCCTCTTGTGTTTGGCATTCCGGGGAAAATCATCAATATATTAGTTCCCATTGAGCTTATTTTATCAACTACATCTTTTTTTGCTCCATCGCCAATGGCAAGCATTGTGATAACAGACGCAACACCTATCACAATTCCAAGAAGTGTTAAAATAGTCCTAAAAATATTTGTTTTTAGAGACTTTATCGCCATTTTGATAGCTTCGCTTACCTCATATATAAATGATGGTTCATCTTTTGCTTTAAAATAGAAGTTCTTGTTTTCCGTAACACCATCTTTTTTACTATCATTTAATATCTCACCATCTTTAATTTCAACAATTCTGTGTGCATTTTGTGCTATTTTCATATCGTGTGTGATTAAAATTATCGTGTGTCCACTTTCTGAAAGCTCTTGCAAAAGCCTCATCACCTCAGCACCACTTTTGCTATCAAGTGCTCCTGTTGGCTCATCAGCTAAAATTATCTGTCCGCCATTCATAAGTGCACGAGAGATAGAGACGCGTTGTTGCTGACCGCCTGAGAGTTTTGAAGGTAGATAGTCTACTCTATGTTCCAAACCTAAAGAAGCTAAAAGCTCATATGCTCTTTTTTGTCTTGTCTGCTTTGGGATACCCGCATACACTGCTGGAATCTCTACATTTTCACTTGCACTTAAAGAGTGGATAAGGTGATAACTTTGAAAAATAAACCCAAAAGACTCTCTTCTTAATTTTGCCAACTCATCTTTATCAAAATCACTAATATTTTTACTATTAAATCTATATTCGCCCAAACTTGGTTTATCAAGGCAGCCTATTATATTCATCAAGGTCGTTTTTCCGCTTCCACTTGCTCCAACAATGGCTATAAATTCACCCTGTTTTATAGTTAAATTGACACCATTTAAAACTGTTGTCTCGTTTTCACCACTTCCAAAGGTACGAAAAATATTTTTTAGTTCAATTAGAGGAGTACTCAAGTTTATCCTACCTTCTCATTAGTTGCGAGGGGACACCTTGCGTATTTAGTGGTCTGTTGCTTGGGGTGCTACCATCTGTCAAACTTCTATAATTTGTTACAACTGTATCACCCTCTGCCAATCCTGAAAGTATCTGGACTTGGACTCTGTTGTTTACGCCTAAATCAACCTCTTTTGGTTCAAATTTTTTATCGCCTGTTTGGATATAAACTACGCCTTTTGTTTTATCTCTATCATCGCTTTTTACTGCTGAGGCTGGAACCAAAAGAGCATCTTTTGCAGATGACGCTACAAAAAATACTTGCGTTGTCATCGACATCATAAGCTCATTTGAATCATTATCAACAT
>JAIRQK010000112.1 GCA_031256525.1 Campylobacteraceae bacterium | reverse complement strand
ATCTACATGCAATTATCTCTGTTTCAACAAACTTTTTAAAGTCGCCGTTTTCGTAGTTACTAATCGGTCTATATTAAATATATCACTTTTTTCACTCACTGCACCATTATTGTTTTGATTGAAAATCGCTCTGAAATTATACTCTTTTATCAGCTCTTTGGAATACTCATTCATTTCGCCGTATGGATAAGAGAAATATTTTGGCTTATAGCCCAAATTCTCTTCAAATAATTTTAAGCCCTTTTCAAAATCTTTTTTTAACTTATCTTTATCCGCTTTTACCATTGATAAATGAGCGTATGAGTGATACTCTATTTGTCCGAAACCGCTTACTTCTTTAAGCTTTCCCCATGACATAAAATCAGAATATTTACCATTGGTTGCTTCAACATAAACAAATATCGTAAATGGATAATTAAACTCTTTGAAAATTTTATATCCATTATCGTAAAAACTTTTATAGTTATCATCAATCGTAATAGCAACCCATTTATCAGGGATAGCCTCTTTTTTCTCAAGTTTTTCTATGATTTTATCAAGTTCAACAACTGTATAGTTATTATTTTTTAAAAAGGTAAATTGCTCTCTTAACTCTTCGTTTGATATACTCGTACTTGGATATCTATCATCGTTAAACCTATGATATAGCAAGATGTGTGCATCAGCAAGTAGATAACAAAAGCTGATACACAATAAAAACAGATATCTCATTGCTTAATTTTATTTATGGTGCAGTAGGACTATCTTCTGTAGTTGGTGCAAGTGGCACTGATGGCGTAGTAGTTGTGCTATTTACGGTACTTGCAGGAATTCTATCAGCTATAGATTGTGATGTTTGTTTATTGTAGATATATCCAAGAGCCAATGTATTAACAACAAAAAGAAACCCAACAACAAAAGTAAATTTCGCTAAAAATCCAGCAGGTCCTTTTGCTCCAAAAAGAGATTCATTGCTTCCACTATATGCACCAAGTCCGATTGACGAACTTTTCTGAAGTAAAACCGAAATTGTTATAATAACCACTAAAACAAATTGTACTATTAAAAGAAAATTGCTCATAAAAATCCTTGCAATATTAAAAATAACCCCAAAATCATAAAAAAATGTCTGTATTTTCATAATGAGGACGCTAATTTTACTAAAAAGTTGTTAAAATAGAGTTTAAGCAATTGTTTTATAAATATTGGTATAATTTAAATTATAAAATATCAATGAAAATTAATTTATGGAGATCGTCTAATATGTTGGTTTATCTTTTATGGTTGGTAGCTATTGTTGCAAGTTTGTATTTTGTATTTAAGGTGAGTGCTTATAGGACTTATGATCTGAATGACTGGGCTGGAAGGCTTTGGAAATGGGCTGATGAAAACAATATTTCTCACAAAAAACTTCCAAGACATAACAAAGAGTATCTTTTAAAAATCAAAGAGCTTGATATTCAAAATATGAATATCAAAGAGCTTCCAGTAGAGCTTTTTAACCTTAAAAATTTAAAAATTTTAAATATAAGTGACAATAATATATCACGCGTTCCAGATGAGATAACAAAATTAAGTCTTGATGAGTTTTGTGCTGATGACAATCCAAACATTGAGTTTTCAAGCGAACAAAAGGAGTGGGCAAAAAAGATTAATAAGTTTTCTCGCGAAATTTCTGAGGGGAGTGTTTAACGCTAAACATTCTCTGTATTTAACTATTTTTATAAACAAAAATACAATAACACAAACCCTAATCAAGCCTAAGCCACTTTAATAGTGTACGTATATGGTCTGTTAAGCAATTTTTGGTGTTTGAAGATTCAGCTATATTAGCATTCTCGCTATCAACAATGAAGCTGTGTTCATTTCTTGCTTTTCTGAGATCAGAATAAAATTTATAAAAGTGATACTCTTTATCAAAAGCGAGTTTGAAATATATTTGTTTAATATTATGTTCTCTTTTTAAACACTGTAAAATATTCTTTAGTTCACTAATTTCACGTTTATAATTATTGCTATAGTTTTCAGGAAGAAAATATTTAATTAATGATTTTTCAACAAGGCTTGCTTCTTTGTTTTTGTCAAGAATTTCAACAAGGGAATTGCTTATAATGAAATTGATATTTTCGTTTTCAGAAAAAGTATAACGAATATGAAAAAGATTATAATATATAAAAATATCATTTCCTTTGTTTTTATAATTATAAATTGCTCTCATTATGCCCTTGTGAGGTTTATCAAAAGGTCTATCTAGCGGAAAGTCTGTCAATCCAACATAAACTATTTTTGAATAAAAATAAGTCTCTATATTGAGTGTATCAATAATATCACAAAGATACAAAATATTATTCGTTTTTCCCACTAAAAAAATTTTATCTTGGTCAAATGAAGCAATTTCGACATCATCACTCAATCCAAAAGATTTAACTATACTCTCCAATTTGATTTTTATTTTCTTTGCTATGCTATTTTCGTTCTTATAGATACTTATTATTAATTCGTTGCTTCTTGTGATGCATTTTATTTCTGTTTTATTTCTTATGCAAATATAGTAAATCATTTTTCTATCAGAATAATTTGTATATTCACGCTCAATTTCTTTAACACGCTGTTTTATTTGCTTATTGTAAAAATCATCATTAAAAATCAAATCAAAACTAACACATTTAGATTTTAATAATGTAACAGACATTATTTTTTCACTATCATTTGATTCTTGAGGTAAAATATTATTAAATAATCCTCGTAAATTTTCCATAATTGATGTACCACCTTCCTAATTTTATAATTTTGTTAATTTGTCATAATGAACACAATTTAACATCGCAAAATATAACTTAATGCTCTAAATAAACATTTATAAACACAATAAGCAATTATCTATCTTACAGCCCCTATGCCGCATTTCATAATTAGTTTTCGTATATATTTATTGTACATAAATGGCATTTTAAGTATTTTTAATATTAAGCGAATTCTAATACCAAGTGTCATAAAACGATACTTATTTTCAATACTATTACAACCGCTGTTTATTATATCTGCTAATATTTTTGCACTTTCCATAGAGTAGCTAATCCCCTCTAAAGAGCTTGGGCTTATCATACCTGCGGCTTCTCCTATCAAATAAACTCCATTTTTACCACTACATGTACTGAAAAGTCCTCTATTAATACTTACAAGACAACTCTCTTGTTTCACCAATTCGCCAAATGATACACCACTATTTTTTACTTTTTCTTTTAAAATTTCAAATCTCTTTTTGCTATCTCTTTTTGGAAAAGCCCCGCCGATAATTAAATAACCATCTTTTGATATTGTCCAACAGTAAGAATCAGTTATCTCCTTATCAAAAATGCACGAATAGTGTGGGGGATTTGTTTTGTCTTTATACCATTCTTGGATAGATACATACCTATCTATTTTTTTCTCTTTGTAAAATGTCTTCCTAACCATCGAGCTTGCACCATCTGCACCTATTATCAATCTTACTTTTTCCGTTCTTTCTACACCTTTTGACTTAAATGTGAAACTATATATCCCATTTTCCATCTCTATTTTGCTACATGTGCTATCACTACATATCTCTACATTACTCGGGATTAGTGAAACTAAAAAGTTGTCAAACTTTGCTCTATTCATATTTAGATAAAATCTTTGATAGTGCCTTACTATGGAGTTGTCAAGGTCGATTGTTTTCACGGAAAATATTTGAGGATCAACCAACACCTCTTTTGGCAAGCAAATATCAAACTGTGCGAGTATTTTCTGTGCGTCTGGCGATAAAAGTCCTCCGCAACATTTCCCCATTTTTTCGTTTTTTTTATCTATGGCAATAACTTTATATTTCTTATCCAACAGCCTTGCTAACGTAGCACCAGCAGGACCTAAACCAATAATGGCAATATCATACATAATTAATTTCCATCATATTTTACTCCTGCCTCATCTTCTTGGTATTTAAAAGTTTATTATGACATACTTTACATATTGTTTATGCACAATAAATTATTTTTTTTGTAAAAATGTTTTGCACAATCTCTTTAGTTTTCCCATTTTTGTCTCTACTTTAGTGATAATTGGGTCTGATGGTGCAAGAATATCAAACCACTCCGATTGAGTTCTCACACAATAGTGTATTGGGATTTTATCTCTTATTAAATCTAGTTCAAGCCCTGTACTGTTTTCTATAAAGTTCATAAGTGTTGATTTCGTATATTTTACAATAACAACTCCATCATCATATTCCTCATCATCGCTTTCAATATGTCCGAACTCATCATAAGCTTGGAAAAATACAACATTATTAAACACAATATCATATTTTTTACTCTCTTTTGTTGATTCTATTTTGCGAGTATCTTTAAAATCACATCACCAATTTTAAAATCTTCAGGCTCATTAGAAACAAACTGCTCTTCCAATCTTAATATGGACAGTTTTTGCACGATAAACAAAATGGAGGGGCTTCCAATAAAAATAATGCTTCTTTTCGTCTAATTCTGTAATCATTAGATGCCTCTCCTTAATTATAATTTAAAATTTGAGGCAACCGAACGCTTTGTGAGCGTAGCGGTTATCATTTTTTTTATCTAAAACTATTTCAAAGAGGACATATTTGGTCTAAAAAACCAAAATACATCCTCTCCAACAAAGTTTAATAAGACATCTGTTTTTTATAAGCCATATCCCAAAATAGATATTCAAACTCTACACTTGATTTGAAAATTTCAACTATTACCTCAAGCTCCTCTTCGCTTTTTCCTTCACATAGTTTATCCATCAATGGGAAAAACCACTCAAAAAATTCACCAACTTCTTTACTGGCATATGTTTCTATCCATTTTTTGTAGTAGTTGTTTTCGAGATTGTCTTTAAAGTCCTCTTTTAGTCTACAACCAAAATCATAATAGGTCCAAGGACACGGTAACAATACCGCTAAAAGCTCTAATAGTCCGCCGTTGTACGCGGTTGCCATCATATTTGATGTATAGGCTCTATTAAAGAGTGAAGGTAGTGTTTTGTCTGCTTCTTCATCTGATATACCATAACTTTGCATATAGCTTCTGTGAAGATTCATCTCTTCTAAAATAAGCTTTTGTGAGGAGGTAAATTTTTTTATTGTTTGTTCATCACGAGCTTTTGACGCTCCCAAAGCGTAAATTCTTGCATACTCCAATAGATATTTATAATCTTGCTTTAGATAAAACATAAAAACATCTTTGTTCAATGTTCCCTTGCCTATCTCTTGAACGAAAGGATGGTTGTAACAATCATCCCAAACGGCTTTTGTTTTTTCTTTCAGACTTCGTGAAAAAGACATATACTTTCCTCATAAAAAATTAGCGCCATTCGAAAACCTCAATTTTTGAGCAGTTTCCGCTGACGCATTGTTGAATATTACCTCATAAAATGGTTTATGTCAATATGTTTTTATCTGTTTCTGAAATTTAAAATATTATAGTGTAGGGGGCGTGTGATATTTCTAAACACCTATATTTTTGACCAATTCTCTAGTATCTTCATAAGAATCATACTTGCACTCTTCTATAACACTTTGCGATATAACACCATTGTTTATCATCGCTTCAACAATGTCGCAACGACAATGGGTACATTTTACATTTTTATAGAAATGCAAAAGAATATCACCACACGATTTGGATCTATTGTCTTTATATATATCTATGACACTGCAAATTGCTACGTATTCTATTTTTTTTGAACGCATTACATATTTTCGTATTAATGCTTCATCATCTATCTCAAAATTTAATTTCAATAGTGCAAGAGCGCCATCAACATCACCATTTTTGAAAAGCTTTGGAACGATTGCACGTATTCGTCTGTCTTTAATGCGAGGAAGAACTCTTTCATTAACAACCTCTCTAAGATACTCATTATCAGAATAGACATATGGAAATAATAATTCAATGTCAAGAGGAAAGTCAACAAAGCGAAATGTTGTCAATAAAGATGTTTTAATAAAATCAGAAGGCTCTTGAAGTGCAGTTTCTGCAAGTAGTTTCAACTCATCTGCAGTTGCATTTTTTGCAAACTTATATGGAAGTCCAGACATACGAAACGGGTTGTTGGTCGCTACAAGTTCATTTGCTTTATCGATAAGATGTTTTATTGTAACAGTTTCTATCTCTCGTTTGTATGTGCTTCTCTCATTTTTTAGTTCACTATAAGAGCGATAAAAAGCGATTACACTCTTCTTTTCTGAGTTTTTCAAATATGAAAAAATATCCTCTCCAATCTTCTCTTCTGCCTCACACAAAAACCAATCATAAAAAATACAATCATCGTTGCCATGTTCTATTATCATCTCTCCCATATCATCGATACACTGCTTAAACCCTTCCAATCCACCACTTAGTTTTCTCACCATCAAATTCTCAAAGCGTTCTCGCTCACAATATTTAAAACTACAATTTTTCATTGTAGGTAGATGCTTTCTAAACCACTTGTACCTGTTCTCCAACACTTCATTGGCAACCGCGTATCCATCATCTGCAAAACAACACAATATATCAAACAGCTGACAAGAAAGCCTCCAGTATAGTTTTTCATTATACTTTTCGCTTATCTTTTTTAGATACTCTTCGCAATTACCAACTATTTTTATAGCTGTATATAAGTAATGCCCTTTTGTCCCCTCAATTTGAGTATCGTGTGCAATATCTTTAAGACAGCATTTCATTACAATGTTATGGTATTTCTCTTTTTTTGGATTGCTTTTTAGTTCTACTATCGCGCTACCAAGACCACGCCTGAAATCACGAGTAAATGTTTTAAGTGTCATATGTTGATTTTACCACAGTTACTTTTATAATCTTCTCTTATCCAACTCTTTCTCTAAATCATTAAAATAACGCTCTTGCAATGCCTTTATGTTCCATATCAGTTTCGCGACCAACATTATTATTTTACTTCTTACATATATTGTCTCTGTGAATATACATTTAGTCTCATTTTGACCAATCTCCATAAACTCCCCCATCCAATCACCATAAAAGTATCTATTGTCCATCTTGAATGAGTATAAATTTGGTCTACTTTTTTCGACCAAAGTGAATTTTGTGAAAGATTTTTTACTATAGTATTCGACCCAACTGTCGCCATTTTCCAATATTTCCACATTTTCAACACCACTTCGCCATTGATAATTGGCGTTATCTACAATAATATCCCAAATCTTATCTATGATTGTAATTTAAAACTTTCTCTTTTTTTGTGACCAATGGCTTCATATCTATCTCCCCTGAATATTATCGTGCCATAGTATCACAAGTTATTAAATATTGTACTTATTCTTCTGTGCAAAAATCTTTTAAGCACTCTTTATCATCAAGAACCCAAGGAACCCAAAAATTTATCTCCATTTGAAAAATATTATCAGGAAAGTTGTCGTTATGTAGGTATATTTGAAGTGTAAAACCAACTTCTAAATCATCAGCTACTTTATGCATATCGCCCCTATGATATACAATATCTCCATCTGCTCTATGTGTCTCTACCCAAATATCCTTGCCTTTGACTATTTTCCCAACAATATGATACCAACCACCATACCATACTTTTCCATTCTTATAGGTAGAATAATCATATACTTCTATCGGTTTCTCCACATCAACACCCATATTTTCAAAAAATGCTCTTATCTCGGCTGAAAAATATTTGGAAGCATGATAATAGTTTTTGCAACTCTGACAAGCACACTCTTCAGTTGATGTTTTATGTTTTTTATATGCCTCTAATGTTTTGCTTTTGTCATACTCTAATTCCCACTCTCCAATAACCATTTTTTCCATACTTCCCCCAAAACTTAATCTAACCAATAATTTATTTTTTCTTTATAGTTTAATCTTGTTTTCTTTATCTCTAAATCATCATAAAACAAATCTATCATATTATTTGCATACAACACAATATCATCTCCATATATTGACAAAACAGGATGTTCTTTTTGATTAATCAGTATAAATCTATGGTGATATATTGGAAATATTCTTGAAATATTTTTATCAATCATCTCCTCTTCATCTATTTTGTTTGCTTCATAAATCCATTTTATTAATTTCTTTATCTCTTCAACATCATCGGGAAAGCCATAAAACTTTTTTAAATATGAATGTTTATGACTAGAGTTGCCATAAATATTTATTTGCTCTTTATCTACTCCGTTCATTACGGTGTAAAAATCTTTCAATATTTCTGGAAATTCAAATCCCATAATTTTCTGAAACTCTACTAATTGACTTTCAGAAAGACCATCATTCCACTTTGTTCCATTTTGAATTTGAAAACCATACACTCCTTTTTTAATTGATATGTTTTTCCAATAATCTTCAGAAGTCTTCTTAAGCTCAATAAACTTATCAATATATTTCATTTTTTACCTTATAATGACTTATATGTTTTACCTTGAAACTACTTCTTATCCTTTGTATCTTTATCTTTATTCATAGCCTCTTTTGCACTATTTATCGTATTTTCCATCATTGTTTTTGCAACTTCAAGTGCACGAGCTCCCAATTTTTTTGCATCTTCGGCAGCTTTTTTTGTTTTTGGAGCCATCTCTTCTTTGAACGCTTCAGTTCTGATACTTGCCTCTTTTTTAAACCCTTTAAATTTTTCCAAAAACTCTTTTTCTAAAATAGACGCCTCTTCTTTTAAAATCTCTATCCTATCCCCCAAAACTTCGGCAGTTTCAGCCCCAATCCTCTTTAGTTTTGCAAATGAACTATTATGTTTTGCGATAATGTCAGCTAAAACCTCAGCCGCAGCTCCATTTGACCTAAGCTCAGCTTGTTTTAGCATAATGATAAAATCATCCTCAATTTTCAAAAACTCTCTTTTACTCTCTTCTAAACTTTGACCCAAAAACTCCTCAACCTCCTCTGGTGCAAATTTTATATCGTTTTTAAATTTTTCAATTGATTTAAAAATGCCGTTTTTTGTTCCAAAAACAGCTCCATTTAAAAGCTCTTTCGCACGAGAATTATCACTATCAGCCAAATCACTTGCAACTTCTATCAAATTGCTTGTTATCTCTATAATTCTTTTTTTGTTTAACTTGCCTTCGCTAATAGCTTGAATGGTGAAATTTTTAGCAATTTCACCTATGGTATTTTCCAAATCATCACCACGTTCTATCGCTCTAAGATAAGCCTCTTCAGCAGTCTCTTTTAAAATACCAAACATTTCAATTCCACGAAGTTTTGCGTCCTCTATGCCTGATGAAACTACTTTTTTATCCTCTTCATTAAGTCCGTTTGTAACAGTTTCAACAGTTTCATAAGATAGAGATATAAGCTCTTTAATGCTCTGCTTTTGTGTTTCTATGAGCTTTTCTATCCTATCTTTTTCATATATTGTTTGATAAAGCTCTTGCTCTTTTTCGTGTGAAACAGCCTTGATAAGACCATCTATTACGCAAGAAATTGTTTTTGGGTCTTTTACGCCCTCTTCTTCTAAAAGAGCTATAAATATCATCAAAAGTTTATCAAGCCTTGCTTGTTTTTGGACATCATTATTTAGTTGCGTGAACTTTTTTAACGTTAGCTCAAATGTTGTTTTTCTAATTATCGAAAAAAACTGCGGATTCTCTTTGTTTTCCTTCAATACTTGTAAAAAAGGTGTTTGTATTGACTGCATTTCTCTTCTCCTTAAAGAACTATTTTTACATTTTTATGTGAGCGAATCTGCTCATATATCTCTTTTCTATCATCACCATTATACACAAGAACATTTACAGAATAGCTGTTGTATGTTCCATCTCTGCTTGTTTTTGAATGTTTTGTGTTGTAAATTCTACCATTTAGTATCGGTTTTAAAACATCATCTATATTTGTCTTTTTCTCTATCACTGTTTTATATTCCCACTCTATTGGGTACTCTAAAATCAACTCGCAAGATTTAATGTCGTCTATATTCGCCACTTTTCCCTCCACTTTTATACTCCAATCGTATATCTTTTATGACCATTGTTTTATCAACAGCTTTTATCATATCATAAATTGTTAAAAGTCCGATACTTACTCCATTTAAGGCTTCCATTTCAACGCCAGTTTGTCCTTTTAGTTTTACCGTAACTATCAACTTAAATCCCGGAAGTTCGGGCAACTCTTCACTTTCGCATTTTACAGAAGTTAAAAGGAGTGGGTGGCACATTGGTATGAGTTCACTTGTCTTTTTTGCACCCATAATAGCAGCAATAATCGCCGTTTGTAACACTGGTCCTTTTTTTGCTTTTTTGTTTATGATATCATCAAAAGCAGACCTGCTCATCTCTATTATACCACTTGCAGTTGCCACTCTTGAGCTATCCTCTTTTAAAGTAACATCTACCATATTTGGTTGATTGTTGTCATCTAAATGGGTAAGTTGCATAGGTTTTTACCTCTTTAAAATAAATAATTGCTAATTATATTACAATATTTATTATCCTTATATTTGAAGTGATTTTTACAATAACTCTATTCAAGAATTATTTGATCTATTTTTATATTTAATCTTAAAGAAGATATTTACCAAAAACATTGGAATTAAAATTAGAAGTACTATAATTTTACCTATAGTAGTATGTATTATCATTATTTTGATGCTTATAGATATAACTATTGGGATTATAGTAACTACCATAAAAAAACATAAGAAGTAGATTATAATTTCACCAAATGTCATAGCTCTACCATTTGATACTATAATGGTAATTGAAACAATAATTGATGCAACAAACAAAGCAATAAATGGTACAAGAGTAAAAACGATACCAATGGGATTAATATTGCTATTTTGAGTACAAACACCAACTATACCAAAACCTATCACAAAAAAAATAACAAAACAAACACCAAACAAACCAGTATATTTTAAATAGTTCATCACGCCCTTTTTTACGAAACAATAGACAAATAAAAATTATGTTTTATGTTATTATATTATAATTTCACAAATTGTTCCATTTTAGGATTTTTATGTTTTCGGTAGTTGCATCTTTGACTCTTAAAATTTTTCCGCTTTATATTACAATGTTTCTTGGCTTTATTTCAAGCAGATATTTAAGCGTTTCAAGAGATGTGATTGCTCCGCTTATTGTCTATATTTTAGCACCAATGGTCGTATTTTACGCAACATATCAAGCCAATATGAACAAAAGCGTGGTTCTGTTTCCTTTTATGTTTTTCTTTTTTTGTGCATCTATCTCTTTTTTATCCTACTTTTTTGCAAAAAGAGTGTGGAGTGATAACATAAAAAACTTAGTTGCATTTAGTGCAGGAACTGGAAATGTAGGCTACTTTGGAATACCTCTTGCTTTTATTTTGCTACCACCAGAAGTTGCAAATATCTATATTTTTACCCTTTTGGTGGCATTTTTTTATGAATATACTATCGGTTTTTATATGATTTCAAGAGGGAGCTTCACGCTAAAGCAAAGTTTCGCAAAGATATTCAAATTGCCAGTTATTTATGCATTTTTGGTGGGACTTACGCTAAATCTTTTAGAGGTGAAAATATCTATTGAGTTTCTCTCATTTATGGAGTATTTTAAGGGTGCTTACACGATTTTGGGAATGATGATGATAGGAATGGGCTTAAGCACATTGAAAGTGCGAGAAATTGATATTAAATTTATTTTTGTTACAAATTTTATAAAACTTATAGTTCTACCACTACTTACTATTGCTATCATTTGGTTGGATAAAACTCTATTTCACCTTTTCTATGCAGACATCTATTATGTTTTATTGGTTTGGGCAATTGTTCCAATGGCTGCAAATACGGTAACTTTAGCGACTTTATTTAAAACAAAACCAGAACAAGCTGCGATTGCAGTATTTTTAAGCACACTATCTTCATTTATCACCATTCCGATATTTGCAGCATTTTTCATATAGTTTTAATATCCAAGCTCTTCGTTTACCAGAATAATAGTTGTTCTTCCTTTTGTATCTCCACTAATAGATGTAAACTTATGCGAAATGTTCTCTATGGTATATTTTGGCTCTTTTCCAAGTTTTATCGCTTTTTCATTTAGTCTCTCTACATTTTTTATAGCCGCAATCTCTTTTATCCTCAAAAATCCCGCATCTACATCTTTTACTATCTTATTTATCCCAACAACAATTAAAAGTTTATCTGAACCAAATATTTGAGCTGCCACGCGGTTACCGGAACCATCACAATTTACAAGTTCGCCATTCATAGTCAAAGCATTTGTGCCAGTTACATAAATATCGGCTATCATTCCCATTTTTCTTCTTCTCATATTCTCTTCCATATCAATACCTTGCTCATATTGATTGAAAACTTTTAAATCTTTATTGTTTACCAAAAAATCATAAATTCCACACTCTTCAACACTAACAGAACCACCAAGTCCAACGCTCATATTTGATTTAAAAAACTCTTTTGCAACTTTAAGAGCCTCTTTTTTGTTCTCTACAAATATAAACTCAAATCCATTCTTTTCACAATTTTGCTTCAAAAGTTTCAAATCCATCATCTTATTTCCTAAAAAATTTTGTATCTATTATACTATTTTGTATGCGTATTTAAAAATTTTTGGTATGATTTTACCTATGAAAAAATTTAAATTTATTTTATTAATTATCTCTTTTTTGCCAACACTATTTTTTGCAAAATCGATATCTTTGCAAGAAGAAGCATTTGCATTTGGAAATGGCGAACTTGCTATTTTGGAGTTTGAAAAAGATAGTATTGATAAACTTCTTGACAACAACAGGTCTTTACGCTTTGTCGCTCACCCAACCAATGATAAAATGAAAATTGTCTTTTATCCCATTTCGTACTACAAAACTTCTAATATTAATTTGGAAATGCTTGTTAAAGATAGTAAATTCCCATTAGCTTTAAATGTCAAGCCAAAAGAGTACAAAAAAGAGATTTTAAAAGTAGAAGCGTCAAAAGCCACACCATCAGAAGAGATAAGCAAACGCATAAAAGCTGAGGCTGAAGAAGCAGGTAAAATATACTCTATAGTTACAAATCAGAGATATTGGGACTCTCCTTTTATTTTTCCTATGGAGAGTGAAATCACAAGTGGATATGGAAATGCTAGAGTTTTTAATGGTGTAGTTAAAAGCTATCACGCCGGAACAGATTTTAGAGCACCGATTGGGAGTAGTGTTTACTCAACAAATAGAGGAAAAGTCGTTTTAGCAAAAGATAGATATCTTGCTGGACTCTCTGTTGTACTTGACCATGGCGAGGGAATATATAGCTGCTATTTTCATTTGAGCCAAACTGATTTGCAAGTTGGGGACATAGTCGAAAAAGGCGAACTTATAGGACTTAGTGGAAATAGTGGTCGGGTAACTGGACCTCATTTACACTTTTCTATCGTAATAAATGGCACAGCAGTTAATGCGGTACACGCAATAGGTGCAATAAATGCACTTTTTCACTAAACTTTTTAAAAAAGTATTTAGTACAGATATCTAAACGAGGAAAATATGCTTAATTGGTGGCAAAATATCTATTCATCTTTTGACCCAGTTGCTTTAAAAGTTGGGGCTTTTTCTATTCATTGGTATGGAATAATGTATGTTATGGCTCTACTTAGTGCTTTTTTCATAGCAAAGTGGTTTGTTAAAAAAGATAAAATTCCAATAAAAGAAGAGGTCATCGATAGCTACTTTTTATGGGCAGAACTTGCAATTATATTTGGAGCAAGAATTGGCTATGTTTTAATCTACGACCCAAATAGACTCTACTACTTAACACAACCATGGCAGATGTTTAACCCATATATGAACGGCGAGTTTGTAGGGATAAGTGGTATGAGCTATCATGGAGCAATTATTGGCTTTTTAGTAGTTACGTGGTTTTACACGAAAAAATTTAAACAACCAATATGGCTATTGATGGACTTGGTTGCTTTGAGCGTTCCTTTGGCTTACACTTTTGGTAGAATTGGAAATTTTCTAAATCAAGAGCTAATCGGAAGAGCAACAGATGTTCCTTGGGGAATTTTTGTAGATGGTGTTCTTCGCCATCCTTCACAACTTTATGAGGCTTTTTTAGAGGGAATTGTTGTTTTTATCATTGTTTATATTTATAGGAAGCGTAAAAAATTTGATGGGGAACTTATTTGTATTTACGGCTTTTCTTATTCAATTTGTCGATTTATTGCGGAATTTTTTAGAGAAGCGGATATTCAAATGGGCTATTTTGCCGGCGGTTTAACAACTGGACAGATACTGTGTGTTATTATAATGTCTGTAAGTATCGTGTTATATTTGCACTTAAAAAAGAGAAATGGGCAGAAAAAAACCACAAAAAGCAAAAACTAAATTTATTTAAATATAATAGTTATTGATTGCATAATTAACATCATTAATATAGTTGTATATTAGCGATGTTAATTATTTTTCAAAAAAAGTCGATATAGTTTAACAATGGCAAATAGTAAATAAAGATTTTTAGATTAGAGTTTGTTTGATTCTTGTACTAAGTGTGCAATAGGGGAAGTGATGAGAAGTTTTATTGTTTCTGCTGTAATGCTATTTGCGTTGGTTATTATGACTGGTTGTCGTGGATACACAAAGTCATCATATGTTCAAACGCCTGACGCAAATGTTGTCAATGTTGCTAATGGTTTTACAGTTGGTCAAGTTGAAGATCTATCCAGTTTTCAGTTTAGACCGGGTGATAGTAATGCTTTTAGTCTTAAAGATACTATGGAAACTACTCTTGAATCCGAGCTTTCTAAACAAGGATTGATTGGAGAGAGTTATCAAGTCGATGTGAATATATTAGAGTACTCCCCGGGTGATGCCTTTATAAGATGGCTAACCCCATTAACATCAGCAGTAATAGCAGTATCAGTATCACAAGCAGCAGGAGCAACATATTCAACAGCAGCAGAAAAAGCAGGGTATATACATCTTTCTGTTGAAGCTATGGTTGTGGGCAAAGAGGGAGATATACTTGCTAAGATACCAATTAAACGAGTTATAACAGCATCAGGTCCTCTTACGATTGGTGCATACAAGCATATCTTTAAAGATGTTGCTAAAGAGATAGTGGCTGTTATAAAAAAACAAAAGTAGAGCGAAATAAACATTTTTGAGATTATAGCTTGATGTATGATAGATAAAATTTCATAAAAAGGATTTTGTGATGGGTACTCTCATTGAAGGTTTTTTAGGTAAGAGTATTAGTGGTAAAAAGAGCCGTTTGCCTGCACGACTTGATTTTCTTCAAAGTGCTACTGGACTATTTTTAGGGTTATTTATGTTGCTACATATGTTTTTTGTTGCAACTATTTTAATTAGTCCCGCCGCAATGGATAAAGTAACTAAATTTTTTGAGGGAAGCCTTATTTTTAACGAACCAAAACCAATACTTGTTACTTTTGTAGGCATTATTGTTTTTGCCATCTTTTTTATTCATGCTATTTTGGCAATGAGAAAATTTCCCATAAACTACAGACAATTTCAAACATACAAAACCCATATTAAAATGATAAAACATACCGATACTACGATGTGGTTTTATGGTCAAGCACTGACTGGTTTTATTATGTTTTTCTTAGGTTCTGCTCACCTTGCAATGGTAATTTTTTTCCCTGAAACAATAGGCTCTGGACTAACCGAACTAACTGCTAATGAGGGTGCATCTGCGACAAGAATGATTAGAATGTTTCCTCTTTATTTGATTTTATTGTTTGCGGTTGAAATTCACGGTAGCATTGGTCTTTATCGCCTCTGTGTTAAATGGGGTTGGTTTGAAGGAAAAGATGCAAAAGCCTCAAGAAAAAATCTTTCAAGATTAAAATGGGGATTTAGTCTATTCTTTTTAATTCTTGGTCTTGCAACAATGGTAGCCTATGTGCAATATGGGCGAATATTAATCCACCAATGAGAGAGGAGTTAATAATATGAAAGTAAAATATTGCGATGCATTAGTAATAGGTGGTGGTTTAGCCGGTCTTAGGGTTGCTGTAGCTGCTGCACAAAAAAACCTAAATACAATTGTGCTTAGTTTGATTCCAGTAAAACGTTCTCACTCGGCTGCTGCTCAAGGCGGTATGCAAGCAAGTCTTGGAAACTCTAAAATGAGTGAGGGCGACAATGAAGATTTGCATTTTGCTGATACAGTAAAAGGAAGCGATTGGGGTTGTGATCAAGATGTTGCAAGAATGTTTGTTACGACTGCTCCAAAGGCAATTAGACAACTTGCCTCATGGGGAGTTCCTTGGACAAGAATCAAAAAAGGAGAGAGAACAGCCGTTATAAATGCAGAGAAAGTAACTATCGAAGAAGACGCAAAAGTTCATGGGTTGATACACTCTCGCGATTTTGGTGGTACTAAAAAATGGAGAACTTGCTATACTGCTGATGCAACAGGTCATACAATGCTTTTTGCTGTAGCAAATGAAGCTTTAAAACATAATGTAGATATACAAGATAGAAAAGAGGCGATTGCTTTAATTTGTGAAAAAAATAGATGTTTTGGAGCAGTCGTTAGAGATTTGATAACTGGAGAATTGATAGCATATGTTGCTCGTGGGACTTTAATTGCAACTGGCGGATATGGGAGACTCTACAAACACACTACAAATGCAGTTAATTGTGAAGGTATCGGAGCAGCCATTGCACTCGAAACTGGTATTGCAAAACTTGGAAATATGGAAGCAGTACAATTTCACCCTACTCCAATTGTTCCATCAGGCATTTTATTAACTGAGGGGTGTCGTGGAGATGGCGGGGTTTTAAGAGATGTTGATGGACACAGGTTTATGCCTGATTATGAGCCGGAGAAAAAAGAGCTTGCAAGCAGAGATGTTGTAAGTAGAAGAATGATGGAACACATAAGAAATGGCAAGGGCGTAAAGTCTCATTATGGCGAACACTTATGGCTTGATATCTCAATTCTTGGTCGTGAGCATATTGAGAAAAATTTAAGAGATATTCAAGAAATTTGTATGATATTTAACGGAATTGACCCAGCTGATGAGGGCAAGGAAGGTTGGGCGCCTGTTCTTCCTATGCAACACTACTCAATGGGCGGAATTAGAACAAAGCCAACAGGAGAGTCTCCAACTCTTCAAGGTCTATTTAGTGCTGGTGAGGCAGCTTGTTGGGATATGCACGGATTTAATAGACTTGGTGGAAATTCAGTTAGTGAAACCGTGGTTGCTGGTATGATTGTCGGTGATTATTTTGCTGAGTATTGCTTGGCAAATGACATTTCAATAAGTACAAAAACCATTAAAAAAACACTCGAACAACAACGAACATATATTGAAACCTTACTAAATAGCAGTGGCAAACACAATATTTTTGAAATTAAAAACAAAATGAAAAATATTATGTGGAAATATGTGGCTATTTTTAGAAATGAGGAGGGCTTAAAACAAGCAGTAGATGAGCTTGAAGAACTTTATAAAGAGTCTCAAGATATTACTATAAAAACAAAATCTCTTGGTGCAAATCCAGAGCTTGAAGAGGCTTATAGAGTTCCAAAAATGTTAAAACTTGCTCTTTGCGTTGCACTTGGTGCTTTGCAAAGAAAAGAGAGTCGTGGAGCACATTATAGAGAAGACTACCTAAAACGCGATGATGTAAATTGGCTAAAAAGAACACTAACGAGCTGGAAAAATGACAAAACTCTTCCAACTATCGAGTATGAAGAGCTTGACATTATGAAAATGGAGATGCCACCAGCATTTAGAGGATATGGTGAAAAAGGTCAAATTATAGAAAATCCATTAAGCACAAAAAGACAAGCTCAAATTGATGAGATAATTGAAAAAATGGTTGCTGATGGCAAAGATAGATATGAGATTCAAGAGGCGATTATGCCGTTTGAACTTCAACCAAAATTTAAAGAGAAAAATGAGAGAGTAGGAGGCGAAAAATGAACCGTGTTATAACTTTTAAAATATTCAAATACAACCCTCTTAGCAAATACTCCTCCCCGCAGTTTGTAGAGTACAAAGTTTTAGAAACAGACGGTATGACGCTATTTATAGCTTTAAATATGATAAGGGAGAGGCTTGATGCAAGTATAAATTTTGATTTTGTTTGTCGTGCTGGAATTTGCGGAAGTTGTGCTATGGTAGTAAATGGAAAACCCTCTTTAGCGTGTAGAACTTTGACGCAAAGTTTTCCTGATGGCATTATAACTCTTATGCCTCTTCCGGGTTTTAAACTGATAAAAGACCTCTCGGTTGATACCGGAATATGGATGAACGAGATGAGCAGACGCGTTGAAAGCTGGATACATTCAGACCACACAACAGATATATCAAAAGTCGAAGATAGAGTTGAGCCAGAAGTTGCACAAGAGGTTTTCGAGCTTGATAGATGTATAGAGTGCGGGATTTGCGTTGCATCTTGCGGAACAAAACTTATGAGGTCTGATTTTATCGGTGCTGTGGGAATAAATAGGGTTGCAAGATTTCAGATAGACTCTCTTGATAAAAGAACCGATGAAGACTATTATGAATTAATAGGCGACGATAACGGCGTGTTTGGCTGTATGAGCCTACTTGCTTGTGAAGATAACTGCCCAAAACATCTTCCATTACAAAGCAAAATCGCCTATATGCGTAGAAAATTGGTAAAGGTTAAATAGATGAAAAAACTGTTTTTTAAAATATTATCACTGTTGGCAGTATCAGCTACTATCTCTATGGGTTGCATAAACACAGATAAAGAGTTTAGCAAAAAAGTGCAATAAAGAGCTGCAAGACATAAAGACAAAATATGATAATTTAACTTATGAAGAGCAATACGATAAGCTATCAGAAGAGTGTAAAACAACCTATTTGCCAAAGGATCAACTAAAGCAATTCAATGGGTGTGCTACCACTAAAAATTAAATAAATTTAAGAGCGTAATTAAAACTTACGCTCTTTTTTTTCTATATATTACATTTTTATTTTTTCTTATCTTGTATGATATCAATATATATATATATAAGAATTACATTCATTTAAAGATTTTAATGTTATACTATACAAAATTTTATTTCTGAGGAGAAAAAATGAAAAAAGTTTTAACAATTTTAATATTAGGTTTAACTATTTTAGCGTTTAGTGGTTGTGGAGAAAGTGAAGAGCTAAAAAAAGGTAAATTAGAGTTTATTTCTAATGCTATGAACAAAAATTTTGGTAAACTTCATGCACAAAAAGTTGCAGAACTAAAATATGGTAAAGAAGTAGTTGCTAAATGGATTAAAGAGTTAGAAGATAAAGGTGAATGGATTAACTTAGCAAAATGCAAACAAGATGCTATAGAAGGTTCTGGCAAAGATTATTATGGAATATTAATAAAAAATTGTGGTTTAAATATTGTTAATGAGGGGTTCAAAGAGAAAAGCGGAATAGCCAACTTTTATAGTCCTTCTGATTTCGCTTTTGATGTTTATTTGTAATTATTAAGCTTTAGTTTTTTAAGGACTTAGACTAATTTCTAAGTCCTTAACCCTTTTCACAACAGTCAAACAGTTTTAAACTAACCCAATTTTCACTAAACATCACCTGTTCCACTCTGGTTGCAAGGTGGT
>JAIRQK010000082.1 GCA_031256525.1 Campylobacteraceae bacterium | reverse complement strand
TAAGCTCTATCCATTGAGCTATCCAGCCCGGAGTTCTACCGATAACAAATATAACAGCAAACATCTCTTTTGGAATTTTCAAAGCCTGTAATATAAGACCAGAATAAAAATCTATATTTGGATACAGCCCTCTACTTACAAAATAGTCATCATTTAACGCTATCTCTTCAATTTTGTTTGCTACCTCAACAAGTTTGCTATTGATACCAATATCATCCATAAGTTGTTCCATAATCTTTTTGAGAATTGTTGATCGTGGATCAAAGTTTTTATAAACCCTATGACCAAATCCCATAAGTCTAAATGGGTCGTTTTTATCTTTTGCTTTCTCAATGTATTTTGCGACATTGGAAACATCACCAATCATCTCTAACTGCCTTATAACTGACTCATTTGCTCCGCCATGAGCCCTTCCCCAAAGAGCACCTATTCCAGCACTTATCGCAGCATATGGGTGTGCGTGTGTTGAAGCAACAACGCGAACAGCCGTTGTTGAAGCGTTTTGTTCATGGTCTGCATGTAGTGTAAAAATGGTATCTAATGCTTTTATTTCAATTGGAAGAAGTTCTACATGTCCATGCGGATAGCCTCTTAACATATATAAGAAATTTTCCGTAAATCCTTTATCAAGGTCTGGATATACAATCGGAAGCCCTTGACTGTGTCTAAAGGAGAAAGCAGCAATAGTTGGAATTTTTGCCACTATTCTACTTGCCATCTCCATATACTCTTCAGGGCTATCAATATCTAAATGGTCAAAATAAAAAGTCGAAAGTGCTGAAACACCAGCAGAAAGAATTGCCATTGGATGAGCACCATCAGGAAATGCATCAAAAAGTTTTTTCATTCCCTCGTGTATAAATGACCGTTTTTTAATTTCATGTATAAAATCTTTTCTCTCTTGCTGGGAGGGAAGTTTTTTATATAGTAGCAGATATGCCGTATCCATAAAACTTTTTTTTGTAGCCAAGTATGATATATCATACCCTCTATACATAAGTTTTCCAATATCTCCATCAATATATGTTATGCGTGAACGACAAGACGCTGTAGAAGTAAAACCTCTATCAAGCGTAAACATTCCAGTATTTTGATAAAATGTTGAAATATCAACTACACTTGGTCCTATGGTAGCATCAAGTATATCAAACTCATAACTTTTGCCATTTCTATTGTTTGTAATCGTAACGGTATCTTTGCTCATAAAACATCCCTTTTGACTGGATTTTACCTACTTGTACTAAAAATAGATAATTTAGTTTATAAAAATAATTAACAATATTTTATAATATTATCTCTTAAGCATCTTCTTTATGCTTACATTTTATACATTCGTACATCTCTTTCTCTTTGTAAACTCTTTTTGCCATTAGGTATTCGCATTTAGGACATTTTACATTTGTCGGTTCATAGGTGGAGATAAATTTGCATTTTGGATAGCTTCCACAACCAAAAAATTTTCCTCTTCTTGAGCTTCTTTCTACTATACTACCACCGCATGCTGGACATTTTACATCAAGTTTTACAACCTCTTTTGGCTCTTTTTCCACACTTGCTTTTATATTTTTTGTATATTTACATCTTGGAAAGCCTGAACATGCTACAAATTCGCCAAAACGCCCTTTTCTAAGAAGCAAATCACTTTCACACTCTGGACATTTTTCACCAGTTGGAGTAGCAACTTTTTGACTTTGAATACTCTTTTTGCCATCATTTACTTTTTCATTAAATGGCTTATAAAACTCTTTTAGCAGCTGTTGCCAATTCTTTTGATTTTCAGCCACCTCATCAAGATCTTTTTCCATTGAAGAAGTGAAGCTACTATCTACAATCTCTGGAAAATTTGTCTCTAAAAGTTCAGTTACAACAAATGCAATATCAGTTGGAACAATCTGCTTTTTTTCAACATTAATATATTTTCTTGAAGTCAATAGAGAGATTGTCGGGGCATAAGTCGAAGGTCTACCAATACCAAGACTCTCCAACTTCTTAATCAAACTCGCCTCTGAATATCTTGAAGGAGGTTCTGTAAAGTGTTGATTTGGTGTTAGTGATTTTAATTTTGCCTCTTTTCCAACTTCAAGTTCAGGAAGAAGTCTATCTTTATCGCTATTTCCTAAAATTCTATAAAAGCCATCAAACATAAGTTTTCTTCCACTTGCTCTGAATTTTCCATTTTTACATACAAAAATAATACTTTGCGACTCATATATCGCACTTGTCATCTGCGAAGCTACAAAACGGTTGTATATTAATGTATAAAGTTTTAACTCATCTGCACTTAAATATTTTTTAGCAATTTCAGGCGTGAAACTCAAAATCGTAGGGCGTATAGCCTCGTGAGCCTCTTGTGCACCTTTGTTTTTAGTTGCGTAGATGTTTGGTTTTGCAGGTAGATATTTTTTGCCAAACTCTTTTTCGATAAGATTGCGTGAGTTTTGTATAGCTTCTTGAGCAACATTAAGAGAGTCTGTTCTCATATAAGTAATAACCCCGCTTACTCCCTCATGAGTCTTAACACCTTCATAAAGACTCTGTGCAATCATCATTGTTTTTTTAGGAGAAAAGCCCAAAACAGATGAAGCACTCTGCTGCAGTGTTGAAGTCATAAATGGAGGTTGTGGGGAACTTTTTCGCTCTTTTTTATCAATCGCTTCGACTTTGTACTCTTCAAACTCCAAGCTCTTTACAATTTTTTCAGCCTCTTCTTGATTTTTTATATCCATTTTATCGATAGCACTGTTTTTAAACTCTATTAGTTCAGCCTCTATGCTTGGTTTAAACAAAGCGTCAATACTCCAATACTCCTCGCTCTTAAACGCTCTTATCTCTCTCTCTTTGTCTATGACAAGCTTTAATGATGAAGATTGGACTCTACCAGCACTTAAACCTTTTTGTATTTTAAGTGAAAGTAGTGGTGATAATTTATAACCAACAATTCTATCAAGCAATCTTCTTGCTTGTTGAGCATCAACACTTGCAAGATCTATCTTTCTTGGATTTTCAAGTGCATTTAAAATAGCGTTTTTTGTAATTTCGTGAAAGACTATTCTTGGTAAAGATTCTGGTTTTTGACCAATTGCCATTGCCACATGAAAGCCTATAGCTTCACCCTCTCTATCTTCATCGGTTGCGATATATATCTTTTCGCTTTTTTTTGCAGCCTCTTTTATCTCTTTGATAATATTTGAGTGATCTTTTGAGATTTTATACTCTGGTATGAAGTTATCATCCTCTATTTTTATACCAAAACTATTTGCTGGCAAGTCTCTTACATGCCCTTTTGAGGCTATTATCAGATAATCATCACCTAAAAAATTTTTAATCGTCTTTGCTTTTGTTGGAGATTCTACTATTATTAAATTTTTCAATTTTTATCCATTCTATAAATTCTTAATTTGAAATTCTACCCAAAAAAACTATTTTTTACATAGTGCTTTTTGAAAAAGTTTTTAATTGTCATATTTTTGCACTTATGTTTTTTTGAATATTAAAAGTTATTATCAATAGACAATATGTTTAGGTATTGTACATAACAAAATGTGTCCAAACTGTTTTAAATTTCGCAGAAATGAAAAAATAAGATATAGTAATTTTGTAATAATATATAAACGTTTAAGCTTTAAATAATACAATTTCTTTGATTATATACCGAGGAGGATCAATCGCTTATTAATATCTTTGGATTGTTTATTAAAATAATTTTCGTTTGGATTGTAATAGTATGTTTTATGCCAACCCCCGCTTATTAATATCCTTAAAGCATTTCAAAAATAAAATTAGAGAAATTTGAACTGTTTTGTTTATACACCACAAACATCAAGTGCTTCTATAGAGAATAACAGCATATAGGCTCTTTGAGTAATCACCTTAAAAATGCTCATATACCAAATGAACTAAAACATACAAAAGCACCACTAAAATATATTAACAGTTGGTGACGATAAATTTTTCTAGTGTAGACAGATTAGGCTTTATTGTTCCTAGATTTACTTTTATTGTGCCTGGTACTACACGATGGTATCAAAATTACAATAGAGACACACTAGAAGCGGAACCTTGTTTTATGCCATATAAAGTTAAAGTTTATAGGCATACTCAATGATCAGATAAAGAAAAAGAATTTATCATAAGAACAATGAACGATTTGCAAGAGAAGCTGACAAACATAGGAAAACAAAAATTAAAAGACGAATGAGTAAATATGAAAAAGTCTATGAACTAACATTGTTTTATATTAAGTTCTACACTGATATTATAACTTAAAAAATATATAAGTCAAACTACTTATCTACCTAAGCAAGTTGCTAATAAACGCAAAAAATGTCCATTGTTGCAAATGATTTGAGAAATCAATTTAAATGAGTTTCTCTAAACTCATTTAAATACTATGATTAGTAAGTTTTACCTTTGGCTACTAATTTAGCTGATTAATCTTTTGTAAGTTGAAAATTATCTCTTTGTTTTGTATAGCTTTTAGTTTTTCAGCTTCTATGATTTTTACCATAACCTCATTTTGAGAATTTATGTTTTTAGTTGCATTTTTTACAGCTGGTATGAGGTTATTGTTTAGGGCTTGTATCTCCTCATTTAATGCGTCTTGAATATGTTTGGATACTGTGTTTAGAATTGTGTCTATTTGTGGCTGACACTCACAAGCATTTATAGTCCAGCTCAATGCAACCAATAGGATTATAACTTTCTTCATTTTATGCCTCTCTTCTCTTGTAAAACAGAAAACAACTCTTTTATCTTACTACTCTCAAACGCAATTTCAGCCTGATATAAATCTGCTTGTTTTTGCAGATTTTGTATGTTTGTGATATAGGTTTGCTTTACTTCTGTCGCATTTCTCATATCTTCGATGTTTCCATCTCTAACACCTTGCCATCTCTCTTTAATGCTTTCTGTCTGTTTATCTATATAAGATTTATAGCTTGAACCAAAAGAGGCGTTAAAAGGCATTGTTGCATCAAGTTCACTATAGTCCGAAGCGTAGATAGCAAATGTTAATGAGATAACTATAAATAAAGCTCTATTCATCTTCTTTAACCTTATCTTTTAATATTTTATCTTCTAATTCATCTTTTTCAACTCTATTTTTTAAGAGTTCGATATTTTTGTTTGCATTTACAATGTTTGCACTTTGTGAAGTTGTATCTGACACTAAAGAGTGGATTTGATTTGATATATATTTATTGAACAGTATCTCCTGTTCAAGTCTTGCATACTCCACCTCAAGTTTTCTAATGTTTGTGAGCGTTTTTTGATTGTTTGTTTCTATCTCTTTAACTATTGTTTTAAGTTCGCTGTTTATCTGGTTAATAACTTGTGCTATCTTCTCGTTACTTGTATCAAAGTCATTTTTATACAACCTTACATAATCACTAGCACTACCACGACACCCAGCAGCAACTGAAAAGCTAACAAATATTGCTGTGAGTATTAATATCTTTCTCATCTTTGCCCCTTTATTTTTGGTTTGTTTTCTGTTTCTGTATCTTTTGGAAAATCAAGACCATCAATACATTTTTCATAAATGAATTGTTTGATTTTTTTATCTTGATTTGTTGTATAGTATTCAGATAAAAGTGAGCCAAACTCCTTTAGGTCTTCAGGCAATATTGATATAATTCCACAACCATTTTCAATCATTATCTTATTTGCTATTAACATCGAAGTTCTTTTGTTGCCATCCCAAAATAGTTGCGACCTCATACCCCATAGCATTACTGATATTGCTCGTTCAGTATGATTCTCAATTCTCAGTAGCTGTTCAAGTTCATTTTTTACTGATTTTTCTTCTGGAATAGGTGGTTTATAATCTGTACCACTTATGCCTACCTTACCTGTGCGAAAACTGCCCCAAACTAATGCTTCGCCTCTGGCTACTTCACGGTGTATTTTTTTAATACAGTCTATATTTAACTCTTCATTGATGTTGAAAAATAGTTCTTGCCAAGCGTGTTTAAGATTAATGATAACATTTACGGTGCGAACATCTAAATCCTTAAGTCGTGCTTCTTCGTATATTGCATATGTTTCAGGATATGTTACATTAAGACCCTCAAGTTTTGCACTTTTACAAATATAGTCAACAATGTTTCTTTTCGCCCAGAATATATTCTGTTCAACACTCATATTATATTTGTTTTTTGCTATCATTTTGTTTCTGTTCCAAAAGGATTGAGTTTTCTCTTTGCTATTTCTTCCATTTGTTTTATATGCAATACCTCTCTACTTTGGATATATTTTTTCGAACATGTGTAAAAACACAAACCAACAAGAAAAAACAATCCAGTAGCTTGAAACATAAGACATTCAAAACTTGTAAAATAGTTTTTAAATTGAAAAACAAGCATAAAGTAGTATAAAAACGAAAATAATGATATCATAATTACAGATAGCTTAATCTCTCCTATCTCTTTATGTGGCATAAATTCAATTTTATCTTCATAATATAGAAAAAATAAAACTATGGGTATAACGAAAAGTACTGAACCAAGTGGTGTTATCTGTTCAAATATTGTTCCAGACTTAACATAGTTTGCAAAAATTAAAGTTACCAAACCAAAAAGCAACACTAAGAAAGTTCCTGACAAGATTAATCCAAATAAGCCATCTCTATCTTTAAAATATTTTCTAATTTTTTTAATTGGCGAAAACACTTGTGCCACTCTCTGATTCTATTTGAAATCTAATAAATGATAGTTGCATCCATTTTTCAAGCTCAAACAAGATTTCAGCTTGAGATAAATCTATATATTTTAAAACTCTTTTAATATTGTTTAACTCTTTTGCCTGATTCTGTGCGATCAATATTTCATCCTGTATTAACTCTTCTTGTCTGTTTATCTCATCACTTGCAGATGAGGCATGACAATCCAATACAAAACAAAACATAAGTAGCATTTTTTTCTTTAAATACTCCTTGTAAGTAAAAACAGCGTTATTCCAAAATTTACAAAAACAAATAGATATAGCAATGTGTTGCTCTGCTTTGATTTATTTGTTTTTATGATTTTGATGACCTCTTCTACAATGCTTGCTCTTTGCTCTCTCATATCATCTGTTAATAGCGTTTTTATTGTACATTCATATTCGTTATCTGTTTTATTGGTCTGCAATGCATTTGGTATTGTATTTTCAACAAGCCCTGCCAAATCTTCTTCAAATATAATAATCTTGTTTTCATATTCCTCTAACCTTCTCTCTATCTTCCAGTTGTAGGCGTTAATATCTGCTGATAAACTATTCAGTTCTCTCTTTAAATATTCTATACTTTCAGTGTGTTCTGTCACATGCCCTT
>JAIRQK010000067.1 GCA_031256525.1 Campylobacteraceae bacterium | reverse complement strand
AAAGAGGAGTTTATAAAAAGACACTCTATGGCAAAGACAAAAAAAGCGGACTTGCAAACATACAAAGGCAATGCTTTTCTTGGGTTTGATTGTGGTTCTACAACAACAAAAGCTATTCTTTTGTCAGAAAACAATGAGATTTTATACGAATTTTATGGGAACAATGAAGGCGAGCCTCTGAAAATTGTAAAAAAGATACTTGAGGAGATTTATCAAAAAACTCCTTCATCTGTAAATATCGCAAACTCTTGTGTTACAGGTTACGGTGAAGTTTTAATAAAAGAAGCATATAAACTTGATATGTCAGAAGTTGAAACAGTAGCACACTATAAGGCTGCGACCTATTTTATGCCTAAAGTTGATTGTATTGTCGATATTGGCGGACAAGATATGAAATATGTGCGAATTAAAAACGAGACAATTGATAGCATTTTACTCAATGAAGCCTGTTCATCTGGTTGTGGCTCTTTTATAGAGACCTTTGCAAAATCGGTAAATATGCCAGTTTCTGAATTTGCAAAAGTGGCTCTAACATCTAAAGCACCTTCAGACCTTGGTTCGCGCTGTACTGTTTTTATGAATTCAAGCGTAAAACAGGCTCAAAAAGAGGGAGCAAGCGTTGGTGATATATCAGCTGGTCTATCTTACGCTGTTATAAAAAATGCACTGATAAAAGTTATAAAACTAAAAAATCCAGAAGATTTAGGTGAAAATATAATAGTTCAAGGCGGAACTTTCTATAATGATTCTGTCTTAAGAGCATTTGAACTTATATCAAAAAGAGAGATTGTAAGACCTGATATTGCTGGGCTTATGGGTGCATTTGGTGCAGCTCTTTTAGCAAAAGAGAAATTTGAAAATAAAAAATCGACTATTTTAAATAAAGATTTGCTAAATAGTTTTAGCGTAGAGCATAAAATGCTAAGATGCAAAGCCTGTTCTAATGCTTGTGCAATGACACTAAATCAATTTTCCGATGGTAGAAAGTTAATCACAGGAAATAAGTGTGAACGCGGGGCAGGAAAACAAGAAGTTAATGAGTCGAAACTACCAAACTTGTATGAATACAAATATAAAAAACTCTTCTCTTATGAGCCTTTAAAAAATGCGCCTCTTGGCAAAATCGGAATTCCAAGAGTTTTAAATATGTATGAAAATTATCCGCTTTGGTTTACATTTTTAACAAATCTTGGCTTTGAGGTTATAATTTCAGACAAATCATCAAAAACACTTTTAGAAAAAGGTCTTGATACACTCCCTTCAGACTCTATTTGCTATCCTGCGAAACTTGTTCATGGGCATATTGTCAATTTGATAGAGAAAAATTTGGATACCATTTTTTATCCTTGTGTAGCATATGAAAATAAAGAGTACGAGGAGGCACATGAGAGCTATAACTGTCCAATTGTTATATCGTACCCTGAACAGATAAGAAACAACATTTCGTTACTTAAAGAGAAAAATATAAACTATATCCAACCATTTGTTTCACTAACAGATAAAGAGAAATTAGCAAAGAGATTGGTTGAGGTTTTCAGACCTTTTAAACTCTCCGATAAAGCCATAAAAACTGCTTTGTATAAGGCTTGGGAAGAGCAGATAAACTTTAAACTTGATATCGCCAAAAAGGGTGAAGAGACGATTAAATATCTTGAAAAAAATGATATCAGAGGAATTATACTTTCAGGACGTCCATATCATCTTGACCCGGGCATTCACCACGGAATTCCAAAAGTTATAAATTCATTAAATATGGCTGTTTTAACGGAGGATTCGGTATCTCATATAAGCGGATTGGAACATAAATTAAGAGTTGTTGACCAATGGACATATCATGCAAGACTTTACCGTGCAGCTACTCTTGCAAGCAATAACGCAAGGCTTGACTTAATTCAACTAACCTCATTTGGTTGTGGGCTTGACTCTGTTACTGCAGAACAAGTTCAAGAGATTTTAGAACAAAAAGATAAAATATATACAAATATAAAAATTGACGAAATTAGCAATCTTGGAGCTGTAAAAATCAGGATTCGCTCTTTACAAGCGGCACTGCAACAAAGAGAGATTAAGGGTATGGACTTTACAAAAGTCAACTTTTCCCCATCTTTTGAGCCAAAATATAAATTTACCTCATTTGATGAAGAGATGAGAAAAGGCTACACTATCATTGCTCCGCAAATGTCGCCTATTCATTTTCAATTTCTTGAAAGCTGTATGAAACCTTGTGGATATAACTTTAAACTTTTAGAAAATGTCGGCACAACCGCTATCGATGAGGGATTAAAATATGTTAATAATGATGCTTGTTATCCATCTATTTTAGTAATAGGACAAGTTATCGAAGCACTAAAATCAGGCGAATTTGATGTAGATAAAACTGCTGTTATGATGAGTCAAACTGGTGGCGGATGCAGGGCGACAAATTATATTGCTTATCTTAGAAAAGCTCTTGCTGATGCTGGATTTCCACAGGTTCCAGTTATCTCATTTAATGCATTAAGTATGGAAGAACACACTGGCTTTAAACTCTCTCGTTCGCTTTTAAATAGACTTATGATGGGTGTTGTTTATGGTGATGTTCTAATGCAAGTACTATTTCGCACAAGACCTTATGAAAAAGTAAAAAATTCCGCAAATGAGCTATTTTTCAAATGGTCTGAAATTTGTAAAAAGTCATTATATGAGGCAAAGTTTGGAGAGTTTAACAAAAATGTTGAAGCAATTATAAAAGATTTTGATAATTTAGAACTACTTGATATTAAAAAGCCTCGCGTTGGACTTGTTGGTGAAATACTTGTTAAATATCACCCAACTGCAAATAATGATGCTGCAGAGATAGTTGAAAAAGAGGGTTGCGAAGTTGTAATGCCGGGTATGATGGACTTTTTGCTCTACTGTGCGTATGATTATGATTTTAACCACAAATATCTCTCAAAAAGTAAATTTGCGGCAATTGCTGGAAAAGCAGCGGTATTTGCTATGGAGTTTTATAGAAGAAAAGCAAAAAAGGCACTTAAAAAAAGTGTGCGTTTTACTCCACCTGCAACTATTGATGAACTTGCTTTTGGTGCAGCACCAATTCTCTCCTGCGGAAACCAAACGGGTGAGGGTTGGTTTTTAACTGCTGAAATGGTTCATTTGATACATGATGGTGTGCCAAATATAATTTGTATGCAGCCATTTGCTTGTTTGCCAAATCATATAACCGGAAAAGGCGTTATGAAGGCTTTAAAAGAACACTATCCAAATTCAAATATAACTGCAATTGATTATGACCCGGGGTCTAGTGCGGTTAATCAACTAAATCGTATAAAACTTATGCTTAGTGTTGCATTTAGAAATCTTGAAAAAGAGAGTATTGATGAGGAGGAGTTAGCTTTTTAGTTTTTGTGTGCGAGATTTTATAAAATTTTGCACACAAAAACTCATTTTATTTTTCTTCTAAAACTACTTTTGGCAACTCTCCATTAAATGTCATATAACCACTAAAAGCTGCAAAGAAAGCTTCACTAGCTGTAATATTTTCATCAAATAAAGTTACATTGTACTCTTCATTTCCTATAATAATTTTTGTTTCCATTATTTTAAACTCCTTTTTTTTCTTTTATTTTTCTTACTATTTCTCTTATTTCAAATATATCTTCATCATATAAAGCATAAACTGAAAAACTTTTATTTAATCTTAAAAAGTTTTTATTATTTGTTAAAAACATTGTACTGCACGAGAACATGCCATATCCACAAATGAATTCAATATCACTAATTTTAATTTTAGTATCTCTTGCAAGAAAATTTCTTTTAATTAAAACATAGTCTTCATAAATAGCAATTTTTTTAAATGATAAAATATCTATTAATACATAAATACTAAGCAAATTACATGCTCCAAGAAATAAAATAGAAAATCCAGATGATTGTATAGATATGCTTATAATTCCTGCTATAGATAAAATTGCGGGAAATAATACTAAAAACATAAGTGGCATACTAATCCCTAAAATCAACAATAAACCAATAAAAACAGAAATAACCGAATGTCTTTTAACTTCAAAAATTGGTTTTTCTTCATACTCTTTAATGCTTTCCATTATCTATTTCCTTGCATCTCTTTTTGTAAAACAACAATGTATTTATCCATTTCTATATCTGTTTTTGAAATACATATTTACCAAAAACATTGGAATTAAAGTTGAAAGTAATGTAATATTAACTGCACCGCAAAATACATCTATGTAATAGCCAAATGATTTAGGGCTAGAACCAATTAAACCAGTTACTATTATAAATGCTACAATTGCCATAATCATTGCAGTTATTATATAAAAACACAAAACATACTTAACAATTTCATTAAATGTCAGAACTCTACCATTTGATTTTATAATCATATTTGAAACAATAAATGTGGCAATAACTGATGCAATAGCAGTAGCAAAAAGTATACCATAACCACCTATAATAACAAAAATTGGACAAAAAATTCCAAAAAAAATAACAACAAACAAACTAGTGTACTTTAATATTTTTTTTGTAAAACAGGAGTATTGATATATCCATTTTTGTATTTATTTTTGAAATATTTATTTACTAAAAACATTGAGATTGAAACTGGAAGCAATACAATAATAACCACAATAACCACACCAATAAATAAATGAGACGTCGCAAAATAATGAGATAGACCATAATTTTCTGATAATAGCGTTGCAAAAAGCACCATCGCAACCATTACGGTTGCTATAGAAAAGCATAGAGTATATTTTACAATTTCACTAGATGTCATAACTCTATTATTTGATTTTATAATCATATCTGCAATGATTACTGATGTAATCACTAACGTAATGACAACAACAATGTCACTACCACCCACAACAGCAACACCTACAGAACTAAGCACAAAAAATATAGCAAAAAACAAACCAGTATACTTTAAATAGTTCATCAATCCTCTTTACCATATATGAAATGGCACTTAAAATGCCATTTCATAGGACTTTATATAAATCAGTTTCTATCTATACAGTTCAGGTCTGAAAAAGCTACTTTTATTCTTTCGCACATTGAAACTTCGCCCTCTCGAAGTATTTTTCGTGGGTCATAATATTTTTTATTTGGCTTATCTTCGCCTTCTGGATTGCCAATTTGGGAATTTAAATATGCACTGTATTTGCTTATATATTTACGCATTCCGTCCCAAAAAGCCCATTGAGTATCTGTGTCTATATTCATTTTAACTACGCCATAACTCACAGCTTCTCTTATCTCTTCTAATGTCGAGCCAGAGCCTCCGTGAAAAACAAAATCCACTGGTCTCTCTTCGCTTAGAGAAAATTTTTCTCTTATATGCTCTTGGGAATTTTTCAAAATTTTTGGAGCTAAAACAACATTTCCGGGCTTATAAACGCCATGAACATTTCCAAATGATGCGGCAATTGTAAAGTTTTTACTCACTTTTGAAAGCTCTTCGTATGCATACGCTACATCTTCTGGCTGAGTATACAAAAGTGCGTTATCAACGCCTGTATTATCAACGCCATCCTCTTCGCCACCAGTTACTCCGATTTCTATTTCAAGAGTCATATCAATTTTACTCATTCTTTTCAGATACTCTACACAAGTAGCGATATTCTCTTTTAGAGGCTCTTCTGACAAGTCAAGCATATGCGAGCTAAAAAGAGGTTTTTTATGAATTTTATAAAACTCCTCTCCAGCCTCCAAAAGAGCATCTATCCAAGGAAGTAGTTTTCTTGCAGCGTGGTCGGTATGCAAAATAACTGGTATCCCATACTCTTTTGCTAAAAGATGAGTATGTTGTGCACCAGAAATTGTACCAAGTATTGCACTTTTATCGCTTTTCAAGCCCTTACCAGCGATAAACTCTCCACCACCGTTTGAAAACTGAATAATTATTGGCGAATTTACCTGTTTTGCTGCCTCAAGTGCTGCATTAATAGAGTTAATTCCTACAACATTAACAGCGGGAATAGCAAAGTTTTGTGCCTTTGCAAGTGCAAAAAGTTTATAGACATTTTCGCCACTAATAACACCAGTACCAACTACATCAATTGCTTTAGAAAGTTGCATTATCTTCCTTAACTCTATTTTTTAATATTGATTTTCGCTTTATCTCTAATCTTTTTAACTTCTGAAGTTACATTTTTCTTGAACTCTTCTGCTTGAAGCATTCCTTTTATGTTCCCTTTTGCTTCATCAAAATTAACTTTTTGAGATGCTTGTTTATCTTCAACTAAAATTACATGGTAGCCAAACTGTGTTTTAACTGGAGCTTTTGAAAAATCTCCTTTTTTAAGAGCAAACGCAGAGTCTGCAAAAGGTTTTACCATTTGATTTTTAGAGAACCAACCAAGATCACCACCACTTTGTCCGCCCGGATCTTTTGAGTTTTTTCTTGCTAATTCAGAAAATTTTTCTGTCAATTTGTCGCCCTTTAAACTTCCAAGCTCTTTGATGATATTTTTAGCTTCTGCTTCATTTTCAACTAAAATATGTCTAGCTCTAACTCTCTCTGGCTGTACAAAATTTTCTGCATTTTCATCATAAAACTTTTTAGCAGCAGCATCAGAAATGGTTATCTTGTCAAATCCATTCTTCATCCATATCTCTAAAGCCATCTCTTTTTTTATGCTCTCCAACGCCTTTTTGTACTCATCACTATTTTGAACACCACTATTTACAGCGTGTTCCATTAAAAGTTTTCTATCAATAGCTTGATCTAAAACTTGCTGTTTTTGTTCAGCTGAAAGTGCATCATAATTTGCTCCGGGCATTGCACGAAGTAAGATAGCTACATCTTCACTGGTTACATCTTGACCATTTACTGTAGCTAAAATTGCTGCATTTAGACTAACTGCGGTTCCTAAGGCTAAAGCGCCCATAACTATTTTTTTCATCGTTTTCCTTTTTAGAAGAATTATATTTTGTTACAAGAAATGTAATTATATAAGAGCATAGTTAACAAATCAATTAAAACTACTCTTTATTTGCTATAATTTCGATTTTAAATTTAAAAAGGCAAATTTATTGAAACAGAGTACAAAAGAAGAGATTATCGCTATAAAAGAGTTGTTGTTAAAAAACTATAAAAATGCAAAAACAGAATTAAAATATAATGATTTGTACGAGCTATTAGTTTGTGTAATGCTCTCTGCACAATGCACAGACAAAAGAGTTAATATCATAACTCCCGAGCTTTTTAAAGCCTATCCAAACATACAAGCTTTATCTAATGCCAATTTGGAGTCTTTAAAACTGTACATTCAAAGTTGCTCTTTTTTTAACAACAAAGCACAAAATCTTATAAAAATGGCAAAAAGTGTTGTTGAAGATTTTGGCGGCGAAATCCCGCTTGATGAGAAAAAATTAATCAGTTTAGCTGGAGTTGGACAAAAAACCGCTCATGTAGTTTTGATAGAGTACGATAATGCGAATCTAATGGCAGTTGATACTCATGTTTTTAGAACATCGCATAGACTTGGTTTGTCAAATGCAAAAAATGTTACTGAAACAGAGAAGGATTTGGTAAGAAAATTTAAAACGGAACTCTCCTCTTTACATCAAGCATTGGTTTTATTTGGAAGATATATATGCACAGCTAAAAACCCAAAGTGCGATGAAAAATGTTTTTTGCAAAATTTTTGCAAAAGTAAAAAAAGTTATAAAGCAAAATAGATATCATTAAAGTTTCACATATAAAAGGATAAAATGCACTTTATGAAAACGATAAATAAAAACTATATAAATGGAAAATTTGTAAAAACAAGCTCAAAAAAGTTTATAATTCTTAAAAATCCAACCAATGAAGAGAATATCGCAAAACTATATCTTGGAACAAAAAACGATATAAAAAATGCTCTCTTCGCTGCAAAAGAGACACTTGCTACTTTCTCTAAAACATCACTAAAAGAGAGAAAAGAGATTTTGCAAAATATCTACAACGAGCTTATAAAAAAAGAAAATGAACTAAACAAAATCGCAACTATCGAATATGGCGCACCGATAAATACAACAAAAAGAAGAACAAAAAACGCTATCAACCTTTTTTTGGAAATGCAGAAAATTATAGATGAGTATGAGTACGAAAAAAGAGATGAGTTCTCTTTGACTTTAAGAGAAGGAGTTGGAGTTATTGGGGTTATTATCCCGTGGAATGCTACTTATGCACACCTTTGTGGAAATATCGCTCCTGCGATTGCTATGGGTTGCACTTTGGTTATAAAACCAAGCGAATTTAACGCTCTTGAGACTGAGCTATTTTTGGAGTGCTTAGATAGAGCAAATATCCCAAAAGGCGTCATAAATGTTGTAAATGGAACGGGCGAGACTATAGGTGAAATGCTTACAAAAAGTGAAGAGATAGACGCTATTTCATTTATTGGAAGTTCAAATACCGGCAAAAAAATATACAAAAATGCCTCTAAAACCATAAAAAGGATAGTTTTAGAGCTTGGAGGAAAATCACCAAGCATAATTTTAGAAGATGTTTCTTTGGAAGAAGTTATACCAAAAGTGATTGATGTTGCTTTTAGCAACAGTGGTCAAGCGTGTCATGCAGGAAGCAGACTTATCGTTCCAAAGTCAAAACTACAAGAAGTAGAGAAACTTTTAGTAGAAAATATCAAAAAGTTAAAGATTGGAGACCCCTCAGATGAGAGTGTAAAAATTGGACCGATGATAAACGAGAAACAATATAAAAATGTACAAACTTACATACAAAGCGGGATTGATGAGGGAGCGAAACTTCTTTGTGGTGGAGCTGAAAAGATGGAGGGTTTTGATAGAGGTTATTTTGTAAAACCAACTATTTTTGTGTGCGAACATCAAAACTATAAAATCGTAAAAGAGGAGATATTTGGTCCTGTTTTATCTGTTTTAAGTTATGAAAGTGAAGATGAAGCAGTTGAGATAGCAAATAATACGGAGTTTGGTCTGTCTGCTTATATTTTTACAAATGATGACAAAAAAGCACTCCATTTTGCAAAAAATATAAAAAGCGGAAGAGTTTTGATAAACAGGGCGAGTTCTCCTGCACCATATCCTCCTTTTGGTGGAATGAAACAGTCTGGAATCGGTAGAATGGGCGGAAAATACTCACTTGATGAGTTTAGCGAGATAAAATCAATACTTTTTTAAAAGAAGCTACTCTATATCGGCGTAGATTAATCTACGCAGATATATTAAAATTGCAAAAACTTATTTACCTACAAAAACTTCTATCCAAAGAACAAGCTTTTTTGCGATCTTGTTTTACTCCTAATCCTTTTGCATATGAATAACCAACATTATAACAAGCTGTAGCACTTCCTCCACCACTACAAGCTTTTGTGTAAAGTTCAAATGCTTTTTTATAGTTTTGTTTTACTCCTTGTCCTTTTGCATATAAAAGACCAAGATTATTGCAAGCTGAATTATCTCCACTATTACAAGATTTTGTGAAAAGTTCAAATGTTTTTTTATAGTCTTGTTCTACTCCTTGTCCCTCCCTATATGAAATACCGAGATTGGTACAAGCTACAACATTTCCACCACTACAGCCTTTTGTGTAAAGTTCAAATGCTTTTTTATAGTCTTGTTCTACTCCTTGTCCTTCATCATATAAAAAGCCAAGATTAGTACAAGCTAAAACATCTCCACCATTACAACCTTTTGTGAAAAATTCAAATGCTTTTTTACTATCTTGTTCTACTCCTTGTCCGTTATAACATAACATACCAAGATTATTACAAGCTAAAGCATTTCCATCATTGCAACCTTTTGTGTAAAATTCAACTGCTTTTTTATAGTTTTGTTTTACTACTTGTCCCTTTTCGTACATAACGCCAATGTTCAAACAAGCTGGAGCATATCTACCATCACAAGCTTTTGTGTAAAGTTCAATTGCTTTTTGATAGTCTTGTTCTACTCCCAATCCTCTTTCATATAAAATACCAAGGTCATTACAGGCTAAAGCATTTCCATCATCGCAAACTTTTGTGTAAAGTTCAAATGCTTTTTTATAATCCTGTTTTACTCCTTTTTCTGTCTCATATAAATAAAGAAGACTATTTTGAGCTAAAGCATATCCATCATCACGAGCTTTTGTATAAAGTTCAAATGCTTTTTTATAGTCTTGTTCTACTCCTTGTCCATTTTGATATAAAACACTAAGGGCATTGCAAGATTGGGCATTTCCACCATCACAACCTTTTGTGAAAAATTCAAATGCTTTTTTATGGTCTTGTTTTATTTCTTGTCCAACCACATATAAAAGACCAAGATTGGTACAAGCAAAAACTACTCCACTATTACAAGCTTTTGTGTAAAGTTCAGTTGCTTTTTTATGATTTTGTTCAACACCATGTCCTCGTTCATATAAACAACCAAGATCGCCACAAGATGAAGCATCTCCACTATCACAATCTTTTGCGTATAAAACACCAAGTTCTTTGCAAGCATAAAAATATCCACCATTGCAACCTTTTTTGTAAAATCCAGTTGCTTTTTCGTAGTCCTGTTCAACGCCTTGTCCTTTATGATACAAATCACCAAGGTTAAAACAAGAATAATCGTTTCCATCATCACAAGCTTTTGTGTAAAGTTCAACAGCCTTTTTGTAATCTTGTTCTACTCCCAATCCTTTTGTATATGCAGCACCAAGATTGGTACAAGTTGAAGCACTTCCTCCACTATCGCAACCTTTTGTGAAAAGTTCAAATGCTTTTTTATAGTCTTGTTTTATTCCTTGTCCTTTTGTAT
>JAIRQK010000091.1 GCA_031256525.1 Campylobacteraceae bacterium | reverse complement strand
GTGTGCTCTTCCGATCTAAAATAACCGGAATCGGACTTATGAGAGGACTTAAATGTAAAGACGATGAAACTCTTGCAAAAATTATAAGCTGTTCATTTGATGAGGGTCTGCTTGTGCTTAAAGCAGGTCAATCAACTCTAAGATTTTTACCTCCTCTAACGATTATAAAAGATGAAATAGATGAAGGTTTTAGAAGGCTTAATGAGGTTTTGAGAAAGATATAAATGATACCTTTTAGCGATTTTATGGGAGATTGGCTTTATGGCAAAGATGGATACTATTCATCTATGCCAAATATTGGCAAAAAGGGCGATTTTGCAACTTCGGTTACAACTTCAATGTTTTTTGGCGGAGCGATAGCAAAACATTTTTTAAGTTTAATAGAGGGCAAAAAGCTATCACCTAAAACAAGCATTATCGAAATTGGTGCTCATCACGGATATTTGATAGCCGATATAGTTCAGTTTTTATACACATTAAAGCCTGACCTTTTGGATACATTAAAATTTATAATTGTTGAGCCACAAGAGAATATTGAAAAAGCTCAAAGAGAGTATCTTAAGGACTCTTTTGGAGATGAGGTCAAATTTACTTGGTACAAAAGTTTAAAAGAGTTTAAAACTGATGAGGCTTTTGTGGTTTGCAATGAGCTTTTTGACGCATTTGTTTGCGAAGTTGTTAAAGATGAAAAAATGCTTTATGTGAAAAATGGCGAACTTGTTTTTGACAAACTTGATGATTTTACAAAACAAATATGCGAAAAATACAACATCACAAAAGGCGAAGTCGCAAAAGGATATGAAGAGTTTTGTAGTGATTTATCAAATGCAGTAAACAAATGTGAGTTTTTAACCTTTGACTATGGCGATATAAATCCACGAGGAGATATATCGCTTAGAGTCTATAAAGAGCACAGCACATATCCATTTTTTTCTTTAACGGATTTTGTAAAGGATAAAAATAGTAGCAAACCAAACATAAAAGAGTTGTATAAAAAAAGCGATTTGACTTATGATGTGAATTTTTCTCATCTTTTTGATGCGATGAATTTGGCTTCTTTTAAAAAAGTTGGTTTTAGTACGCAAGCAAAGGCGTTGGTTGATTTTGGAATAATCGAACTTCTTGAAATGTTGAAAAATAACACAAGCGAAGATGGATATAGATATCAACTTAGCAAAGTTATGCAGCTTATCGAGCCTTCGCAACTTGGAGAGAGGTTTAGAATGGCGAGATTTCAAAAGGGAATAAAATGAAAATTATCTTAAATGGAGAAGAGGTTGCGACAACCGCAAAAACTTTGGATGAGTTTATCAAGAGTCAAAAAATTCAAAATCAAGTTATGGCAGCAGCTGTAAATATGGAGATAGTTAAAAAGAGTGATTGGAATAGTTTTGAATTAAAGAATGGAGATAAAGTTGAACTTTTAAGGTTCGTCGGCGGCGGCTGAAAAATGTGAATTTTAAATAATGAAGGAATTTTTATGTCAAGTACCATAGAAAAAATTCGTAAAATAATGAAAGATAAAGACATTAAGCAAAAAGATATTATTTGCTACATAAACGAAAGTCAAAGTGCAGTATCTAAATGGTTAAGCGGAAATGAAAAGATAAGAAATGACTTGCCAAACACGGTTTTATTAAAAATAGCAGAATATTTAAAAGTATCGCCATATTATCTACTTGACCTTGATGAGCCTAACTTTGAAATTGCAAAACAAGATACACAACAACAAACTCAATACGATATCACTCTAATTTCACAAAAAGCCTCAGCTGGTGAGGGAGTAGAAATTACCGATATTGAAGTTTTCGACACTAAACAAAAGATATCAATAGATAAAGTATTATTTAAAACACCACAAAATGGAGAAGATTTAAGAATTACGCAAATTGATGGTCATTCAATGCTACCTATGCTATATCCTGATAATTATGTGATATTTGATATTACTAAAAATAACTATAGTGGCGATGGTCTGTATGTTATTCTTTGGCGAAATGTGATAATGGTTAAATTACTACAAATATCCGATGTTGGTAATTTAGAGATTATTTCAGTAAATAAAGATTATAAAAGTTATACAATCAATCCTGATGACCAAACAGTATTTAGAATTGCTGGAAAGGTTGTTAGGGTGGTGATGTAGGGAATAGATAAAAGGATTGGAGATTAATTTTTAAAATCAAGTAAACAGAATATTGATTTTACGCTATCACATAAAATATTTAGTGCATAAACAAAGCAACTTATTAATAAAATACAAATTATTGATTTAAAATATTATATAGTTGAAGAAGTAAAGTTGATATCTGAATAAATGAAAAGTTACATTTTCCACAGAAACCTCTCTCTAGCATTTCTGCCCTTAGTTCTATCAAACAACTGCTTAATCTTTCTAATCAATTTTTATTTTTACAAGAAATTAATTTGTAAAAAAAGTCTAATGGGTTAATTTTTGCTCTCTGTTTTTTTTGCTTTCAATTACCGCAATGGCAACAGCAAAACCGCCATCATGTGCGATAGAGAGCGAAAGTGAAGTTATTTCAAATTTTTCTATTAAGTGAGCCGATAGAGTAAAACTTGGAGCACCACTTGATAATTTATAGATTTTTATATCAAAAAATCCACACTCTTTGCTTATTCCAAGACCTAAAGCTTTTGAGATAGCCTCTTTTGCCGCCCAAAATCCAGCGATAGAGTTTATATTTTTTGCTAAATTTATCTCATCAGTACAGAGAAACTTTTCTAAAGCCTTATCGCCCCATTTTTTTATAAATTTTTCAACTCTTTTTATCTCAACTATATCTGTTCCGACCATATTACTGCTTGTCTTGAGCTTTTAAAACTTTTTGTCTTAACTTATAGTTAAATTCGTCTTCATATATTATG
>JAIRQK010000031.1 GCA_031256525.1 Campylobacteraceae bacterium | reverse complement strand
GTTGGAAGTAATAGATACTATATGTTGTTAAATAAGATTTTACTCTTTACTTGCATTGCACTATTTAGTGTAGTGCAAGTAGCTACTTATGACTTTGAGACATTAAAGGGTGGCTCTTTGTAGATAAGAATAGTAAAACAATACATATGCATTTAAATATACATTATCTCTTATAATAGCTATGTCAACCATCCATCAAATATAAATTTTTTAAAAATTTAAAAAAACCAAAAACTTTCTAAGTGCCATATTTCACTTGCTGCTCAAACTCTCCTTTATCTTTAGTTTGTACTGGTTCTTTTTTAACTACTTGTAGTTGTTCTTTAACCACTTCAGATTGCTCTTTGAAATCTTTTACTTAACCTCTTCTTCTCTTTGTGTTTTGGTTGGTTCACTTATAGATTCAACCCGTAAATAGTTTTTCTCTTTTACTTAAGGAAGAATTTTAACTCTTTTTCATCTCTTTTAAATACTGAACAATCCCATGCATTCTTCTCAACTACTTTCACTACCTTTCTTTTTTTTACTATCTATAAGTTTTAATTATCTTAATATTGTATAGTTTTTTATCAATAATTTTAAATTTTGCAAACTCCCCTACTTTAATATTGTTCTCTTTTACTACTCACTCTCTAAGTTCTGACTTATATATCTATAATTTCGCCTTTAGTTGTTCTATATTTAATGAAATAGCTCTCTTTTTCTGTTTTATTAAATTTATATTTTGCTTTTCTAAACTCTAATCTTTGCAATGGTGCCTCTTAGCTCTTCTTCCACTTTTCTTTCAATAACTTCACTCCAATTTAGCTCTCTCCAACTAACCATATAATTAAAATAATAGAAGAGTATATAAAGATTTAGGTATAAGAAGTAAATAGAAGTCCTCAAAGACAAATGAGTGATTTCAGCCTTAAGAAGAATGGGCTATACCAAAGATGAGATTGTTGGACACGGTTTTCGTGCTATGTTCTCTACAGTATGTAATGAAAAAAGGGAAGAGCATAATATAAATTATGACATTATAGAGTTATGTTTAGCTCATAAAGAGAGAAATGCAATAAGAGGTGCATATAATCATGCTACAAATTTAGGTGATAGGACCAAGTTGATACAATGGTGGGGAGATTATTTGGAGAGCATAGTTTTACAATAAGTCTTTCAATTCTGTGGTATAATTTTAAAATATGTAAATGAATTAAAAAAATAGTTATAGTATCCTGTCTTCAAAATACAATTTTTATTCTTTTTTTATTATTCTTTATTCTTTCAAAATAATATTTGGTCTCGTATATTCTAAAATAATGTAGTAGTGGTGCTTTTAATAGTTTTGGCTATTTTAAACTTGTTTTTTAAAAAAAGTAGCCAAAAAATAGTTAAAAGTGTTTGCTTTAAGTTGCTTTAGGCTGCTCAACAAAAATGCTTTAAGATACCCTAAAAATGGCGAAAAAATGCTTCAGGTTGCTCAAGGTTGGTGGTGGAAGTGAGGGGAATTGAACCCCTGTCCAAAAACAGACCCACCCTGACCTCTACATGCTTAGAAGGATTGATTTAAAACTTTGTTTTTACTTCACTCAATCCGCGAAAACTACATAAAAACGCAAACCTAAATTTCAATACAATTTCGGTCATCTCTTGTATCTAAGCTATCTGAGATATGAGCCTTACAAAATCCACTTAGGATAGCATGGGTGGTGCAAAGCCTCCAATTAAGTTAGACTTACGCTACTTTTGCGTAAGCTGGAGCGAAATTTTTATTATTTGCGTCTAATTTTATTTGAACAGTTTTACACTTTATTCAGAGTGGCATGCAATCAAGACCAGCCTGCTCCTGTCGAAGCCAGTCACTCCCAAAAGTTACTCGTTTATCATATTTTTGATATCTCGAGCAAGGGTTGAAATTTTACCTATTTTTTCCTTACCAGTCAAGCCATTATCCAAAAGTATCTTAACAAAAGCACTTCCAACGATAACGCCATCAACATTTTTTGACTTTTGACGAGCTGTTTTTTCATTTACTCCAAAACCTATATAGATTGGTGTTGATGTATGTTTTTTAATTTCCCTAACGACTAAACTTAAATCTTCCTCTTTTCCGCTACCTGTAATTCCAGCGTATGCAACAAGATATATAAAACCCATAGCCTCTTTAGAAATTAGCTCTATTCGCTCATTTGAATGAGTTGGCGCGATAAAACTTATCATATTTAGCCCTATATTTTCAGCCATTTTTTTGTATGGTTTTGCCTCTTCAAATGGCAAATCTGGAATGATAAAACCACAAGCGTTATTTGAAATCGCTTTAGCACAGATATAATCAAATCCCTTATGATAAAAAGGGTTAAAGTACCCCATCCAATAAGTACAAATTTTTGAAGAGATAGTTTTTGTAATGTCAAAAAGAGCCTCCATTTTAAAGCCATTTTCTAACGCTTTCAAGTTTGCCTCTTCAATAATTGGTCCATCAGCAACAGGGTCGGAAAAAGGAACACCAAGTTCTAATATATCAACACCGCTCTCTTTTAAGGCTAAAGCTACATCAATACATAAATTTTTATCAGGATATCCAGCAGTTATATAAGCGACTAATTTTTTCAAAATCAACTCCATTTTTACATAATAACAAAATAAATGTTACTAAACCTAATTTTTATTGATATAATTGTAACATTTAAACTCTTTAACTATATTATATGTAAAGGAAAAATTATGCATACGATTACCTCCATAAAAAACTCAAAAAATAGAGAAAAACTTGTAATGATAACTGCTTATGATGCACTTTTTGCCTCTTTATTTGATGAAAAGGTCGATATTATACTTGTTGGTGATAGTTTAAATAATAGCTTTAATGGACAAAAAGATACATTGAATATAAGTATGGATATGATGATATATCACACAAAAGCGGTTATGCAAGGTGCAAAAAATACTTTTGTTGTAACGGATATGCCTTTTGGTTCGTGTATTGATGAAAAAATTGCACTAAAAAATGCGATAAAAGTATATCAAAAAAGTGGTGCGCACGCCGTTAAGATAGAGGGCGGAAAAGATAAAGCACATATAGTAAAAGCTCTTACACAAAACTCTATTGCCGTTGTTGGTCATATTGGTCTTATGCCTCAATTTGTTAGACTTGAGGGCGGATATAAGCTAAAAGGAAAAGATGATAAAGATACAAAAAGGTTGATTGAAGATGCTAAGGCTATTGAAGAAGCTGGAGCATTTTGTATAGTTATCGAGGGTGTTACGCCTAAAGCCGCTAAAGAGATAACAGAAGCTGTGAGTATCCCAACTATTGGAATTGGTGCTGGGATAGAAGTTGATGGGCAAGTTCTTGTTTGGAGTGATATGCTTGGATTTTTTGATGAGTTTAAACCAAAGTTTGTCAAAAGATATTTAGAAGGTGCTACTTTGGTTAAAGAGGCTATTGATAAATATTCAAAAGAAGTAAAAGAGGGAAAATTCCCAACTTCAGAATTTAGTTATTAAGATAAAAAAATGGAAAGAATTGTAGAGATAGAAAAAGTAAAATTTGAGAGTGAGTATGAAAACTCTTTGCGTCCTACATCATGGGATGAGTATATCGGACAAGATAAGATAAAGAAAAATTTACAAGTTTTTATTGAAGCGGCAAAAAAAAGAGATGAGAGTTTAGACCATGTTCTGTTTTTTGGACCTCCCGGACTTGGAAAAACGACTTTAGCAAACATCATAGCCCTGCAAATGAGTGCCAATATAAAAATGACTGCTGCTCCTATGATAGAAAAAAGTGGTGATTTGGCGGCGATTTTGACAAATTTAAGCAGTGGCGATATTCTTTTTATTGATGAGATACATAGACTCTCTCCTGCAATAGAAGAGGTTTTGTATCCTGCTATGGAAGATTTTAGGCTTGATATAATTATAGGAAGCGGTCCTGCAGCTCAAACTATCAAAATTGATTTGCCCCGTTTTACACTAATAGGTGCAACAACAAGAGCTGGTATGATAAGCGCACCATTAAGAGATAGATTTGGTATGCATTTTAGGTTGCAATTTTACACTACAGATGAATTATCGCAAATAGTGCAAAGAGCAGCGATTAAGTTAAATATCACTTGCAAAAAAGATGCGGCAAATGAGATCGCAAAACGTTCTCGTGGAACGCCAAGAATTGCACTAAGACTTTTAAAGAGAATAAGAGATTTTGCAGAAGTTAATAACGAAAATTTCATCTCCTTAGAAACTGCAAAATATGGTCTTAATGAGCTTGGAATAAATGAGTTTGGTTTTGATGAGATGGATATACGATTTTTACAAATTCTCCTAAGTGCTAAAAGCAGACCTATAGGACTTAGTACTATAGCAGCAGCTCTTAGCGAAGATGAAGGAACAATTGAAGATGTGATAGAGCCTTTTTTAATTGCAAATGGCTACATAGAAAGAACAGCGCGCGGAAGAGTTGCAACACCACTATGTTATGACCTATTTAAGCTATCAAGTGTAAATAGCGGACTTTTTAAGGATATGCAGTGAATAGCAGTAGAATTTTTATAATGGCTATCTTTATTGTTGTGCTTTATTGGATGTTAAAGTTATACTATCCATTTTTGATTAACATCACTATCGCCTCTCTTTTAGCAGTCGCTATGTACAATATCAATGTTTTCTT
>JAIRQK010000120.1 GCA_031256525.1 Campylobacteraceae bacterium | reverse complement strand
CATGTTCACCGTGGCAAAAAAGCTCCTGCGGCGTGTCCACTTTGCAAAGTTCCACAAGAGTATTTTAAACGCGAATTTTTAGGATAATCTATCTTTTTAGTCTTTACATATAATCCTTTTATATGTAAAGACATAGATATTTGAAACAAAACGATAAAAATTATCCGAATTTTCCAGTTATATACTCTTCTGTTAATTTTTCTTTAGGACTGATAAATAACTCTTCTGTAGGCGAAAGCTCTATTAAATCTCCAAGATACATAAAAGCTGTGTAATCACTAATACGAGCTGCTTGTTGCATATTATGAGTTACGATAACAATGCTCATACTATTTTTTAAATTTGTTACAAGTTGTTCAACTGCTTGAGTTGATATCGGGTCAAGTGCAGATGTTGGTTCGTCAAATAGTAGCACTTCAGGCTCAACCGCGATTGCACGTGCAATACAGAGTCTTTGCTGTTGCCCACCACTTAGTGCATTTGCATCCTCTTTTAATCTATCTTTAACCTCATTCCATATAACTGCATCTTTTAAAGCCTTTTCTATTCTATCGTTTAGTTCGGTCTTATTTTTAATCCCTTTAAGTTTCAGCCCATAAGCAATATTGTCCCACATTGACATAGGAAATGCTGTTGGTTTTTGGAAAATCATACCTATTTTGATACGAAGTTCAATCAAGTCAAGCTTAGGTTCAAGTATGTTTTGACCATTAAAAAGTATTTTTCCTTCGTATTTGTTGCCTGGATACAAGTCGTGTATTCTATTAAAGCAACGAAGAAGTGTTGTCTTTCCACATCCACTTGGACCAATTAACGCAGTAACTTTTCCTTTTGCTATTGGCATATTTATATCTTGTAAACTCTTTTTTGGAGCACCTGAATATGTAAATGAAAAATTACTTACATCTAAAATCTTCTCTTCTTTTATATTTGCTATAGTACCCACTTACTATTTCCTTACCTTTGTTTTTATAATAAATCTTCCAATTATATTTATTCCAAGAACAAACATAGAAAGTATAAATGCAGCCGCCCAACCTATAGATATCCATGTCTCATAAGGACTTGTCGCATAAGAGAACATGGTAACGGTTAGTGATGATACAGGCTCGTTTAGATTTAAACTAAAAAAGTTATTATTGAACGATGTAAACAATAAAGGAGCTGTTTCTCCACTAATTCTTGCAATCGCAAGGAGGACGCCTGTTAAAATTCCAGTTTTTGCCCCTTTGTAGACAATTCCTATTATAACCTTATACTTTGTAGCTCCAAGTGCAGCAGCAGCTTCTCTTTGGCTTTGTGGAACAAGAGAGAGCATATCATCTGTTGTTCTTATTACTATAGGTATCATAATGATTGCCAACGCACTTATTCCCGCCCAACCAGAAAACTGTTTAAATGGATATACCAAAATCGCATAGATAAACGCACCTATAACGATTGAGGGCGAACTCATCATTACATCACTTATATCTCTTATAAAATTTGCCATTTTGCTTTTACCTGCATACTCACTAAGGAAAGTTCCTGCCAATATGCCCAAAGGGATTCCGACTATAGAGGCACAAACGATAAGCAACATATGTCCCAAAATAGCATTTTTTAACCCTCCATTTGGAAATATTGCTGGTGCCATATTGTTTAAAAAAATATTTAAGTTTAGTGCCGAAAAACCTTTATAAAAAAGCACAAATAGTATCCAAAATAAAAACATAATTCCTATTATTGCACTTATGGTTGATAGCGTTAATACGATTTTGTTAATTATAACTCTTCTTGCTTTTGTACTCATTGAGCCGACCTTATTTTTCTAAGAAACATAAATTTCGCTATAGCTATAATAACAAAACTTATTAAAAATAATATAAGTGCTAAATAGAAAAGACTTGAGTAATATAGCGTTGAGTCTGCTTCTGTAAACTCATTTGCAAGTGTAACGGGAATTGAAGTTGCGGCACTTGTGATGGAAGATGGTATTTTATGAACATTGCCCATAACAAATGTAACAGCCATTGTTTCACCAATAGCTCGTCCAAGTGCAAGAATAGCTGCACCAACTATACCAGCTTTTGCGTAGGGGATGATTACCCCTTTTATAACGTCCCATTTTGTAGCACCAAGAGCATAAGCTGACTCTTTAAGTATATTTGGTGTTGTATTCATAGCATCTCTTGCAACTGAAGCCATAAAAGGCAAAACCATTATACTTAAAACAACTCCAGCCGTTAAAAGTCCAAGTCCATTTCCGCCGATTATCGTTCTTAAAAGTGGTGCAAAATAGAAAAACCCCCACATACCATATATTACAGAAGGAATCGCAGCCAATAACTCAATGGCAGTTCCCACTGGAGCTTTTATCTTTTGTGGAGCTATTTCGCTTAAAAATATCGCAATACCAATGGCAATTGGGATAGCAAAAAACATAGCGATAAAAGTTGAAAGAACAGACCCTACAATTGCTGGAAACCCACCAAAAATCTCCATATTAGGAGCCCATCTTGAAGATGTTATAAAATTCAGACCAAAAGCATCAATAGCAGGTTTTGCCTCTACAAACAAGACGCCAAATATGGCTATTAAAATAACAAGAAGTCCGAACGCGGAAAATTTAGTGACATTGTAAAATATAAAATCGATTTTTTTACTCAAAAATAAACCTCGATATGTTTTTATAAATGCAGATATTATAAGAGTAGTTTATTGCAAAATGATTACAAACTATCTCCACATATAATTTTTATATGTAAAGATAGTTTGTAAGAGTAGTTATTTTGTTGGACTTATATTTTTATCTGCCCAATATTCTCTTATCAAGTCTTTAGTTTCACTTGGTAGTGGCACATAGCCTAATTTTGCAATTGTTTCATCACCTTTATTAAAAGCCCAGTTGAAAAAAGCAGTTACAAGTTTGTTCTCTTTTGCTTTTTCAGCAGGTAAAAGTATAAATGTTGCTGCAACTATTGGATAAGTATTGTCGCCCTCTTGTAAAACTAACATTTGATAAAAATCGTTATCTTTACTCCATTTAGCTTGAAGAGCTGCTGCTTTGAAGTTGTTATCACTTGGCTCTACCCATTTGCCACTTTTTGTTGTAAGAGTTGTACGAGCAAGTTGATTTGAAAGAGCATAAGCATTCTCTAAATAACCAATAGAGTTTGGAGTCTGTTTAACTAACGCTGCTATTCCTTCGTTTCCTTTAGCAGCAACGCCTACTGGCCACTCAACTGCTTTTCCAACACCATAACCATCTTGCCACTCTTTGCTAACTCCTGCAAGAAAACTTGTAAAGTTAAATGTTGTTCCACTTCCATCACTTCTTCTTACTACATTAATAGTCTCATTTGGAAGTTTAATGTTTGGGTTATCTTGAGCGATTTTTGGGTCGTTCCATTTTGTGATTTTTCCCAAAAAAATATCTGCTAAAACTTCATTTTTCAATTTCAGCTCGCTATCTTTTACTCCCTTAACATTGTGTGCTAATACAATTGAACCAACAAGTGCTGGAAACTGTAAAAGGTCATCTTTTGTTATCGCATTTTTTTCTAATGGCTCATCACTTGCCCCAAAATCCACAACACGACCAGTAACTTGTTTAATACCGCCACCAGAACCAATTGATTGATAATTGACTTGGTTTTTTGTTTCTGCCTCGTACATATATGCCCAAGCTGTATATGCTGGTGCTGGAAATGATGCGCCTGCACCATTTAATTTATCATTGGCAAATAGTGATGCAACACAAAAAACTGAAAATAAAATAATCTTCTTTAACATCGTTTTTTCTCCTTCGTAGTTAAAATTTGCGAAATTATAAAAATAGTTTGTTGCGAAATGATTACAAAAATAGTGCACAAATATTCTCATAGTGAATGTTATCGATTAGTAACATTTATAATGTAACATATCCCTTTAGTTAATACTTCAAAAAAGGAATTTAATGCTAACTCACCACGAGGAAAAACTTGAGAACATAAGAGAGAGCGTATCAGATCTCGCTGCAAATATTACAAAGTCTTCAAACAACATACTTTTAGGTCTTGAAACAAAAGACAAAAATAGTTTTTTAGAAGCAAGAACAAATTTAAAAAATATTGAAAATGGTGCAAATTTAATAGATAATGAAATCATAACTTCACTTGCTCTTTTTGGGGCAGAGGCTACTGATTTGCGTGAGCTTGTCGCTTATTTAAAGATTACAAATGAACTTGTAAGAATTGCTGATAATCTAAAAGGATTTGCAAAAAATATAAGTAAATATACAGAAGATGAGAACTTCTCATTTTATCAAGACAATGCGATTCAGCTATGCAAAACTACTGCGAGCTCTATCGCTTATGTGGCATTATCGTTTGAAAAAGAGCAAAATATTGAAGATATATATACAAAAATAAAAGTAGAAGAGAGCAAAAATGATGACTTGTACTCTATTTTACAAAAAAATATTCTCTCTAAAATCACAGAAGATTTTGATTTTACTGCTAACTTTATAGAAATTTTGAGTACAATGAGAAAGCTCGAAAAAACGGCTGATAGAAGTGTTGCTGTCGTAAAACTTATGCTTTTTGCAAGAGGTGGTGGCAAACTTAAACTTTATTAGGAATTTTTATGAACGAAACAATCGTTGTTATCGATGACGAACAAGATTTGCTTGAAATCATAGAGTTTAACCTGCAAAAAGAGGGTTACGATGTTGTAAGTTTTTTATCTACAAAAAATGTAGAAAAATTCTTAAGCGAAGAGAAGTGTAGCTTGATGATTGTTGATAGAAATTTGGAGTTAAGCGAAGGTAGCGAGTTCGTAGAGAGTTTGCGAAAAAAAGGCGTGAGTGTACCGGTCATATTTATTAGTGCAAAAGATAAAGATAGCGATGTTGAAGAGGGTTTTTTAAGAGGTGGTGATGACTATCTTAGGAAGCCATTCAACATAAAAGAGTTGATTTTAAGAGTAAAAGCGATACTTTCAAGAACAAATAGCAATACAAATGTGTTGATACATAGGGATATTGTAATAAATTTGGACTTGCGAGAGGTTTTAGTTGATAATGTAAAAGTAGAGCTTACAAAGTTGGAATTTGAGCTACTAACTGCTCTTATCAAAAATAAACATAGCGTTTTAAATCGCGAATATCTACTTGAAAATATTTGGAAAAATGATGAGTTTTTTCAAGATAAAACCGTCAATGTTGCGATAAGCAGACTTAGCAAAAAGATTGACCCAAAAAAGACAAAAAATTATATCAAATCAGTTTGGGGAGTTGGCTACTTAATATGCTAAGGCTTCACCAACACTTTTTAAAATATATAATAATCATAACACTACCACTAACTATCATAACCATCATAAGCAGTTACCTAATTTTGAAACATTTAGAGATAAAGCATTATGAGAATACCTTAAAACTAATCATTCAAACAGCAAAAGTATCAATTGAAAAAGAACAAAATTTAGAGGTTTATGTTAAAGAGTTTAGCAACAGAACAAATATAAGAATAAGCATAATTGATGATAGTGGCAATGTAATTGTCGATGGTTTTGCTGATATTAGCACTCTGGATAATCATAACAATAGAGCAGAGATTATTGATGCAAGAAAAAAAGAGTTTGGAGTAATTACAAGATATTCAGAAGCTATTGAGAGTGATTTTTTATATGTTGCAAAGAAAATAGAGATTGATAACGAGACCCATTTTATAAGATTGTCAATGGATTTAGAGTCGATTATGGATAATTTTTATCTATTTTGGATAAATATCGTTATATCATTATTGGTATCTTTGGTTATTCTGTTCCTTTTAGCAAATAAATTTAATACAAAAACCAAAAATGAACTCAACAGAATAATAAAAAGTTTTGATTTGATAGCCAACAAAGACTACAATCAAACATTTAATTTTGGATTTGCAAGAGAGTTTGCAGAGATAGGAGTATATTTAAAAAAACTATCAAAAAAATTGCAAAAAAGTGATAAACAAAAGAAGAAATATACAACAAAGTTAAAACTTGCAAATAAGCAAAAAAGTGATGTTATTTCGGCTATTTCTCACGAGTTCAAAAATCCAATAGCAACAATTATAGGATATGCTCAAACATTGCATAGCGAAAAAAAATTGGACGAGCAGACAAAAGATAAATTTTTAGAGAAAATAGTTAAAAATTCACAAAAAATTTCAGATATCATAGATAGACTCTCTCTCTCAGCAAAACTTGAAAATGGTGATTTGACACCTATTAAAAGCAGATTTGACATAAATGAAAACATAAAAGAGATAGTTGAAACATACAAAATAACAAAACCAGATAGAGCAATAAACTATGTTGGCGAAGAGACATTTGTAGAAGTAGATGAGCAGATGATGGAGCTTGTTATTATTAATTTAATAGATAATGCTTTAAAATATTCAGAAGTTGATATAGATATATTGCTAAAAAATGGCATATTTTCGGTGCAAGATTATGGTATTGGAATCGAAAAAGAGGAGATAGAAAAAGTAACGAAAAAATTTTATCGCTCAAACACAAGGAGTTTTGATAACTCTATAGGACTTGGACTTAGCTTTGTAACGCTAATACTCGAAATGCACGATATAAAACTACAAATAGAGAGTGAGGTAAATTTAGGCTCTCTCTTCTATTTTAAACTAAATTGACCAATTTCTATCCGAATAATCATTAATTAAGATAAAATATAATTTCAAAACTTTATATGTAAAGAGAAATTATGCAAGAAATTGATGGTTTGCCAGAATTAACACAAAGCGATTTAACAAGATACTCAAGACATATAATTTTGCCAAATGTTGGTTTGATTGGGCAGAAAAAACTTAAAAATTCAAAAGTCTGCTTAGTTGGAGCTGGTGCTTTAAGTTCACCTATTGCTTTATATTTAGGAGCTGCTGGAGTTGGCACTATCGGAGTTATTGACTTTGACGAAGTTGATGAAACAAACTTGCAAAGACAAGTAATTCATACAACAAAAAACATAGGAAAATCAAAAACAACCTCAATCAAAGAGGGTATTTTAAATATCAATCCAAATGTAAATGTTATAACTTTCAACACAAAAATTACAAGCCAAAACGCATTTGATATTTTAAAAAATTTCGATATTATAGTTGATTGTACAGATAATTTTCCAACAAGATATTTAGTAAATGACGCTTGTGTGATGTTAAAAAAGCCAAATGTTTATGGTTCTATTTTTAGATTTGAAGGGCAAGCAAGTGTGTTTAATAGCGTAAATGGGGCTTGTTATAGATGTATCTTTCCAACTCCACCGCCGCCAAATTCGGTCCCAAGTTGTGGAGAAGGTGGAGTTTTTGGGGTTTTACCAGGAGTCATTGGCTCAATTCAAGCAACGGAAGTGATAAAAATCATTTTAGGCGAAGATAAAAACACACTCGTTGACAGACTTCTTTTATATGATGCGTTAAAAATGAGCTTCAAAGAGTTTAAAGTAAAAAAAGATGAACACTGTCCAGTTTGTGGTCAAAATCCAACTATAACAGAGCTTATAGATTATGAGAATTTTTGTGGCATTAAAAAAACTGAAAATTTTGACATCAAAGATATAAGCACAAAAGAGCTAAAAATATTAATCGATAGCGGCAAAAAGATAAATTTAATCGATGTAAGAGAGGTCAATGAGTCAAATATAGCAGGTTTAGAAAATGTGATAAAAATTCCGCTAAACCAATTAGGGTATAATATAGGTAAAATTGATGAGAGTTTACTAACAGTTGTCATTTGCAAAGTTGGCACAAGAAGTAAGTATGCTATTATGCTATTAAAAGAGAGTGGTTTTAGAGGAGAGCTTTTGAATTTAGACGGTGGTATCCTTGCTTGGATAAACGAAATTGACAACTCTATGAGTAAATATTAAAATTAGAGAGAAAAAGATGAAAAAGATACATAAAGAAGAACTAAACAAAGTAGTTTCAAATATATTAAATAGCTACAAAGAGCTTGAAGAGATAAGCCATTTAGATTGTGATAATTTACCAAACAAAGATGAGATAATCGAGATTGTTTTTGGATTTCAAGACATTTTATATCCGGGATATTTTAGCAAACTCCCTTATACATTTGCTTCAATTAAGCCAATTCTCGAAGAGCAAATCGAGATAATTTATAGCAAACTTTACAAACAGATATATCGTTC
>JAIRQK010000056.1 GCA_031256525.1 Campylobacteraceae bacterium | reverse complement strand
GTGGGAATTGATATCGGTGTAGAGATTGATGGATATTTTGGAGATGCTGCAGTAACTGTAGGTGTTGGTGAAATCTCTCAAGAAGATAAAGATTTGATTGCTTGTTCTTATGATTCATTAATGTATGCGATTGATATTATACACGAAGGTATGAGATTTAAAGAGCTTTCGGCTGAAATCGAAAACTTTATATTAAAAAGAGGTTTTGTACCTCTTCGTGGCTTTTGTGGTCATGGTATAGGAAAGCGTCCACACGAAGAGCCAGAAGTTCCAAACTATTTGGAAGGAAGTATTGATAAGGGTCCAAAGATAAGAAACGGAATGGTTTTTTGTATTGAGCCTATGATTTGTCGTAAAAGCGGACAATCTAAAATACTCAACGATAAGTGGGCTGTTGTTTCAGAAGATGGACTAAGAGGAAGTCATTATGAGCATACAGTTGCGATAGTAGATAAAAAAGCAAAAATATTATCGATAGATGATAAAATTTAATTACGGAGGATAGATGGCAAAAGATGATGTGATTGAGATTGATGGCAAAGTCACTGAAGCGTTACCAAATGCTACTTTTAAAGTAGAGTTGGATAACAAACATGTCGTGCTATGTCATATAGCAGGCAAGATGAGAATGCATTATATAAAAATAATGCCCGGAGATAAGGTAAAAGTTGAATTAACTCCTTATAGTTTAGATAAAGGTAGAATAACATACAGGTATAAGTAAGCTATCAGCTATTTTAATGTATAATCTACGCTTTTTGTAAGACTGTGTGAAGAATTATTGAAAAAGTTACCACTATTTTTTCAATAATTGGTTTAGAATATTTCTCTAAACCACTTCTGGTTAAGCTCAAGATAAGTGGAAAAAATATTGGGAGAAAACCGATGAAAGTACGCCCTTCAGTAAAAAAGATGTGCGATAAGTGCAAGGTGATTAAGCGCAGAGGTATCGTAAGAGTGATCTGTGCAAATCCAAAACATAAACAACGACAAGGATAAGAGAGATGGCAAGAATTGCAGGTGTTGATTTGCCTAATAAAAAACGTGTAGAGTATGGTTTAACATATATTTATGGCATAGGTCTCCATACTTCTCGTTTGATTTTAGATGCAACTGGTATTTCGTATGACAAAAGAGTGCATGAGTTAAGTGAAGATGAGGCTGCTGCTATAAGAAATGAGATTCAATCAAAATTTATGGTTGAGGGCGATCTTAGAAAAACTGTAGCAATGAACATTAAATCTTTAATGGATTTAGGAAGCTACAGAGGGCTAAGACATAGAAAAGGTCTTCCAGCTCGTGGTCAAAGAACTAAAACAAATGCTAGAACCCGTAAGGGCAAGAAAAAAACCGTTGGCTCAAAAGCTAAATAGGTCAAGGATACAATAAGATGGCAAAAAGAAAAATAGTTAGAAAAAAAGTTGTCAAAAAGAACATCGCTAGAGGTGTTGTATATGTTTCTGCGACTTTTAACAACACTGTTATAACGGTTACAGATGAGATGGGAAATGTTATTGCGTGGAGCAGTGCAGGAAGTTTAGGCTTCAAAGGAAGTAAAAAATCAACTCCTTATGCAGCTCAACAAGCAGTAGAAGATGTTTTAAACAAAGCAAAAGAGCATGGTATCAAAGAAGTTGGTATTAGGGTTCAAGGTCCAGGAAGTGGTCGCGAAACAGCTGTAAAATCAATTGGTGCTAGTGAAGGCATTAAGGTTTTATTTTTGAAAGATGTTACGCCATTGCCACATAACGGTTGTCGTCCTCCAAAAAGAAGACGTGTTTAATAATATTATTGGTTTTTAAAAATTAGGAGAAAAATATGGCAAGATATAGAGGACCTGTTGAAAAGCTTGAAAGAAGGTTAGGTGTTAGTCTTGCATTAAAAGGCGAGAGAAGATTAGCTGGAAAAAGCGCATTAGATAAACGCCCTTATGCACCTGGACAACATGGACAAAGAAGAGCAAAGCTTAGTGAATATGGTTTACAGTTACGTGAAAAACAAAAAGCAAAATTTATGTATGGTGTTTCTGAGAAACAGTTTAGAAGAATTTTCCAAGATGCAAAAAGAAAAGAGGGAAATACTGGAGAGAACTTAATAGCTATTATTGAGCAAAGACTTGATAATGTTGTTTATAGAATGGGATTTGCTACGACTAGAAGATTTGCAAGACAAATAGTTACGCATGGACATATTTTAGTTGATGGAGAAAAAGTTGACATTCCTTCATATAGAGTAAGACCGGGTCAAAAAGTTGAAGTTTGTGAGAAAAGCAAAAAAAATCCACAAATTCAAAGAGCGTTGGAATTAACTGCTCAAACTGGTATAGTTGCTTGGGTTGATGTTGATAAAGACAAAGTTTTTGGAATCTTTAGTAGATTGCCAGAAAGAACTGAAGTTATTATTCCTATTGAAGAGAGATTAATTATAGAGCTCTACTCTAAATAATAAAGGAGTGTAAGTATTTATGAATATAATTAGTAAATCAGCATATATGCCAACAGAGCTTGAGGTTGAAAGTTTAAGCGAAAATTCTATAAAAGTTAGTGCTTATCCTTTTCAAGCTGGATTTGGGATTACTTTAGCACACCCTTTAAGAAGACTACTCTATAGTAGTACAATGGGATTTGCTCCAACAGCTGTTAAAATTAGTGGAGTAACACACGAATTTGACAGCATAAGAGGAATGCTTGAGGATGTTGCTTATTTTATTATTAATCTCAAAACGATTCGTTTTAAAATAAAAAACGGCAAAGATAAAGCGATAGTAAATTATACATTTAAAGGACATAAAGAGATTACTGGTACTGATTTGGTTAATGACCAAGTTGACATTGTAACAAAAGATGTCTATTTGGCTACTATAAATGAAGACGCTGAGCTTAATTTTTCGGTAATAATTGAAAAAGGTATAGGTTATACACCAAGCGAACTCATTAGAGAGACAATCAGTGATGGCTATATAGCTTTAGACGCGTTTTTCACTCCTGTTCAAAAAGTGGTATATGATATTGAAAA
>JAIRQK010000110.1 GCA_031256525.1 Campylobacteraceae bacterium | reverse complement strand
TTTCTAATTTATATCTTTTATCAAAAGATATGTTAATTGTATCAATTTCAAAATCAATAAGATAGGTTTTCTTAAATGAGTTCAAATCCGTTATTATTTCTTTTAAAGAAATCACTTTTTTATCTTCCTTTTTTTGCCTGTTTTTCCGCTACACTATGAGATACCTAAAACTTAATTTTTCAAAACTAACCAAAACTAACCTCAACAAATCCACGAAACACACGATAACGGGGCTTGTTTTTATCGCCTTTTTAAAGTACCTCCCATTTTGTCTAATATATACTATTTGACTTTAATTGAATGGGAGGTATTTTGCCAACCTTAAACGGATAAAAAAGCGTTATTTTTCGTGGGTGAAAAAACTCAGTTTTTTAACAATTTACTAAAACTAATAGACACTATCTGATTTTAATTGAATAAAGATTATTTTGCTAACCTTAAACGGATAAAATCACTCCTATTTCCCCTTGTTTTTCACCTGTTTTTGTAAAGATTAATTATTCTATTTTATATAATAAAATTAACTTTTCAACGCTCTTTTTTTTGTTCTGAAACAAACTCTTTTTTGTTCGCCTCGTATGTTTCTTTTGCGTACTCACTCCAATAATTGTCAAATTGTATAGCTTCTACCGTTTGGAATTTGTGTCCACACTCAAGACAAGTTCTATATCTATTGTTGACTGTGCCGTTAATCTTGCACTTAACTGCTGTTTTTCCCGCACACTTTGGACATATCATTTTTCCTTCCTTATGTTTTAATTTATTAAAAATAGCCTCAAAACCAGTAGCTCAGTTATCCTGTTTTTTCGGATAACTGATTTTTGCTGAGGTTGTTTTTTTAGAAAATAGCCTATTAAATGCTATTTAAGCCTATTTAAGACTAAAAGAGATAGAATTGTTTGTCTATTTCACGCTGTTATAGACACCAAAATGAATAGGTGTGGATAGGTCTCGCTTTCGGAAACAAAACTCTATCCACACTTAAATTTTTTAAACTTCTCATACTGCCACCTTTTTTAGATTTTTCTCTAACCATTTATCAAGTTCTTTAATAGGATAGATAACTTTAGAGTTTTTCTCACCTATTTTTATATAAGCAGGTGATAAGCCCTCACGCTTAAGTCTTTGTAGTGTCGGTACTGACAATCCCAAATATCTACTCGCCTCACGGGGAGATAAACCGTTTTTTCCCTCAATACTTTTGTTTTGGTGCATTTTATATGCCTCCTTTAAAATAGATTTGATTAAATATATTGTTGGTTGTGTTTAGTCTCAACAATATAAAATCATATGTGGACATTTTAATGTATTTTGAAATTTAAAAAAAGTGGACAATCTGCAGAATTTAAACTTCTTAAACCACACTTTAAGTAGTTTTAAAGGTTAAAATATAGTGTTATGTGTCTTTGGAGGGCGGTTGATTGGTCTTTTCTGATTTTTGGAGTTGTAGAAATTGAAATATTTTTGATTTTATTTCAATATTTAAGTTTTTTAATAATGTCGTTTAGGTGTTCCCTGTGTCCTATTAATTGTTTTATTTTTCTGATGTGTTCAATTAATTTTTGTTTGCATTTTATTTTCTCATTTTTTTCAAATCTAATAATCTCCAAAATCTTTTGTATTGTTAGTAGTCTGTCTTGCTCGGTAGTTTTTATTTTTCTTTTTGCCTTAAAATTTTTGCCATAAATATATTGGTCTATCTCTTCTAAAATTGGTTGTGAGTGTATTTTATAATTTATATCCTTTTCCTCATGTGGTATACCTAAAAGAACATCAAAAACAGTTTTGGAAAAATAAAAAATAAAATGTTCACTTAGTGGTAATTTAGATTTTATTAATGGGTTATCATAACGATACCGCCAAATATCCTTAGTGTTGGTGTTGGTATCGGTAGGGTATAATAGTGGTATTACAACGCTAAAACAATCATATACACACATTGGGTCGCCTGTTGCATTGTGTGTTGGTGGTATGTGGTGTTCATTTTCTCTGATTATTTTCCATTTTTTTTGCCCCTCAAGATAGAAAAACAATAAAAAGTAAAGACAATAGCTATCATTAATAATTAATTGGTTTTCAAAGAATGAGTACTTTTTTTTGTTTGCTAATTTCTTAATAAAAGCAAAATCTTTTGTGGTGAGTATTGTAAATTCTGAAAATGCCGATTTGATGTTCCTCATTTTTTCTAACTCCATAATCTTTTTACTAATTGTAAGCCGTTATCTTTTGAAAACTTTGCATACCGCAAAGTGTCTTTAATGTCTTTATGGTCTAATAGCTTCATAATCTCAAATATCGGTGCATTGTTAATCGCTAAGTGTGTGGCGAATGTGTGTCGCAGGGTATGTATCACTGCCCTATTTTCGGTATCTTTAGTATCGTAACCGCTATTAAATAGCTTATTTAGTATCGGCTGTAATTGCTTTTGTATGGTCTTTGATGAGGTTGTAATTATTAAATCGTTAGGGCTTTTTAGTTCCTTTAGTCTGTTCATAAGCAACGGATAAAGAGTATTTGAAATAAAGCCCTTGTAGGTGTTTTTGCTTTTGATGTTGTTTAGGTTTATGATTTCCTGCTTTAAATCAATATCTTTTTTTCTTATGTTGCAAATAGTGCCTAATCTTCCCCCTGTTGATAGACTAAGCTCAACGAAAAGCAAAAGCAAGGGTTTATGTTTGATAGTCTCTTTTAGCTGTGTAACCTCATCGGTGCTTAGATAGCGTTCTCTATTGTTGTCTGTTTTTAGCTTTTCTATGCTATTTGTTGGGTTTTCGCCTTTAAATAGCTTTTGTTTAATTGCAAAGTTGAAAACGGCTTTTATCGTTATCAAATAGTTATTGGTTGTTTTATCGGCTTTATTGTTTTGTTGTAGGTGGGTTTTTAGTTTCTGTATATCCTCGCTTGTTATGTCTTCACAATAGCTTTTTTTAGTTAATTCTTTTAATGTGTTGATGTGGTATATTGTTTTCTCAATGGTCTTTTTAGATATGGTTTTATTGTTTAGGTATGTTGTCAAAAGATTATCTAACGATAATGTGTTTTTGCTTTTGTGTTTTACTATTGGTGTATCGTT
>JAIRQK010000095.1 GCA_031256525.1 Campylobacteraceae bacterium | reverse complement strand
CTGCAATACTTAAAATTATTTTCATCGTTTTCCTTTTAAAAGCACAATTATAGTCATAAAATCTTTATATACAAGAAAATTAATCTACTAAAAAGATAAAAAAAGATAAGCTACTGTTTTTTTAAATGGTATGCTACATGCGAGTTATACATATAAAAATTTTAGAGAGGTGTCCGAGTGGTTTAAGGAGCACGCCTGGAACGCGTGTGTGGGGCAACTCACCGAGGGTTCGAATCCCTTCCTCTCTGCCATAAATTTTACTCTAAAATTTAAGTTATCCAAAATAGTCAATGGATTTGATGAAAATACGCACCAAATGAAAAATTCAATCTATTAAAATAAATTGTGTCAAAAAAGTATTTAAATTGTCTAACGAATAAAGGAGGGCTAAGTACTTAAGTAAAAAACTAAAAAAACAAAGCAGGAAACGAAGATAAAGAGAGAATGTGTAGGTAGCACAAAAAAGCACTACCTACACATTGAATTAGATACCTGTAAAGGTAGTACCTACAAACAGTAAAACAAAAGCTACAGCAAGAACCCAACCCCATATAGATACAAGAGGTACAGCAATTCCTAACTTAGCTAAAACAAGAGCTGCAATAGCAACAAATCCTAAAATAGTAGCAACTAACCAAATGACCTTTGAAGGTGCACTTAATTTCACGCTCATACGAACTCCTTTGAAAATAAAATGACCTATTATAGTACTTGTTGTTTTAATCGAAAATAAAAATTGTTGTAAAAAATATTTTATTTTTTACAAAAAGTTCCTTGAGGATAAAAATAGAAAACAAAAAGATAAGGGATAGTAAATGTATATTTAATATTTTAAAATTTGTTTGAAACAAAATATGGAGTAATATGTATAGATAATAGTAGAAAAAATTAAAAATAGTAGAAAGTTTTAGTATAGAAAATAGGTGGTTTAAATATAGAGCGTAAGCTATTAATTATTGTTTACTTAATAAGATAACATATTTAGTCTTGCATAATTTTCACAACCTAATTGATACTCCAAAATACACGACTTTTCAAAGAGTTCTTTTGCTTTTGCCTCATTTTTTACAGTACCTTGTCCATTTTCGCAAGATAGGGCAGTATTGTAGCACCCTTCGCCACCAAAGCTCTTACATGCTTGTTCAAACCAAAGTGTTGCTTTTGCGTCATCTTTTGCAACGCCTTGCCCATTTTTATACATAAATGCCAAATTTGTACAAGCATCAGCATCTCCTAAATTGCAGGCTTTTTCATATAGTGATCTTGCTTTTTTATAATCTTTATTTTGAGCTAAATTGGCGTGATAATATCCAGCTTTTACACAGCTTCTAAGATAACCTTTTTCACAAGTTTTCTCTATTTCAGCAATACTTTGAGCAGACAAAAAACCAATATTAAGAATAGAAAGAGTTATAAGAATTTTTTTCACGATAAGCAACCTTTTTTACAATGAATAGAAACTTTACAAAAATAAAAATATAGACGCTTTTTAAAAGCTATATAATAAGAAAAGAAATATCTTTACATGCGAGTTTTTGCATGTAAAGATATAAAAAACTATCTATTTAACATTGCGTAAGCACTGCAACCTTCTTGGAGTCTTAAGTCGCAAGCTCTACCAAAATATGATTTTGCTTCAAGGTCGTTTTGTTTTACACCTTTTCCTTGATAATACATAAATCCAAGAGATACACAACCCAATGCACTTCCACCATTACAAGCTCTTTTGTAAAGTTCAGAAGCGACAAAAAAGTCTTGTTTTGTGCCTAATCCGTTAGAGTATAAATCGCCAAGTCTTGAACAACCCAAAGCGTTATTGCCATCACAAGCTTTTTTATAAAGTGTAGCTGCATTTGAGTAGTCTTGTTTTACACCTCTTCCTGTTTCGCTAAGTTGCCCAAGACTTCCACAGTAAAAGCTATCCCCGCTATTACAAGATTTTTTGTAGAACTCAGCTGCCCTAAAATAGTCTTGTTTTACACCTTCGCCAAATTCGTACATAACACCAATATTTCCACAATGTGAACCATCTCCGCTATCACAAGCTCTTTTATAAAGATCTAATGCTTTAGAGTAGTCTTGTTTTACACCTTGACCATTTGAGTATAATAGACCAAGATTGTAGCAAGCAGAACTGCTTCCTATATTACAAGCTTTTTCATATAAATCAACCGCATTAAAATAGTCTTGTTTTACACCTTGACCATTTTCATACATAACACCAAGGTTATAACAACCAGAAGCCTCTCCGTTGTCACACGAAGCTCTTAATTTATTAATACTTTGAGCTTGAACTAAACAAGCTGAAAATATTAAAAGAGACAAAAGTACCTTTCTCATCTAACACCCTTTTGAAAATTTTCTTTTAAATTTCTAATATTCTACACAAAATTAACTAAAATTATATACCAAAAATCGATTGATAGCAAGTTTTTTTTGCATATAAATATATTTTTATTTTATATTTGTCTGTTAAGCTCAGCATAAGCATCGCAACCTTTCTGTTTTTTCAACTCACACGCCTTACCAAAAAACTCTTTTGCACTAACTGTGTTTACTTCAACTCCTAAACCTTTGTAGTAAGAAACACCGAGGTTGTAACAAGCTGAAGCACTCTCTTTTTGACAAGCCTTATTATAAAGCTCCATAGCTTTTAAAGAGTTTTGTGTTACACCTTTTCCATTATCATATAATAGAGCCAAGTTGTTACAACTTAGACCCTCGCCTAAGTTACAAGCCTTATCATAAAACCTTACAGCCTCTTTATAGTATCTTTTTCCGAAAAATCCCTCTTTGTCTTCATATAAAACACCAAGACTGTAACAACCAAGTGCTAAATTATACTCACAAGCCTTCTCATAAAAAGTCATAGCCTTTTTTATATCCTGTTTTACTCCTTGTGCACTTTGGTGCGAGATTCCAAGATTGTAACAAGCTGATGGAAATTTTAAGCTACAAGCCTTTTCATAAAGGCTTATCGCTTGTCCAAAATCTTGCAAAGTCCCATTTCCATTGTCATACATAACGCCAAGCTCATAACAGCTTGATGCATTATTGCTCTCACAACCTTTTATAAAATCTTCAAAATCTTCAGCGTAACTAATGCAAATTAACACAATAAACACAAAGACTTTTCTCACAGACACCCTTAAACTATGTTATGATATATCAACAAAATTAATACTTTTTGTTGATAGATGCATAAGCATCACACCCTTTTTGATATTTTAGATCACACGCTTTTCCAAAAAACTCTTTTGCAACTTCGTTATTTCTTTTTGGAGCATTTTCATCATAATTCAAAAAGCCAAGATTGTAGCAACCATGTGCAATATTTTGATCACAAGTCTGTTTGAAAAGCTCAGCAGCTTTTGTTTTATCTTGTTTTACTCCATTGCCATTTGCGTATATAAGACCTAAATTGTAACAACTATTTACAAGACCACCTTTACACGCCTTGTCATAAAGTCCAGCAGTTTTTTCTACATTTTGCGTAGGTACATCGTTGTTATCATATAAGAAAGCAAGATTGCTACAGCTTAGTACAATACCGCCATCACAAGCCTTTTCATAATAGTTAGCAGCTTTTAGATAGTCTTGTTTCATACCTTTGCCAGATGCATATAAAAAGCCCAAATTGTTACAACTTGTTGCTATGCCGCCATCACAAGCCTTTTGATAAAAACCTGCTGCTGCTAAATGATCTTGTTTTACACCTTCACCATTATCATATAGATAACCTAAATTGTTACAACTTGTTACAATTCCACCTTCACACGCTTGTTGATAGAAACTTGCCGCTTTACCCAAATCTTTTTGTACGCCCTGTGAATTTGCATATAAAATTGCCAAGTTATGACAAGCCTGTTTAACATTGCCCTCACACGCTTTTTGATAAAGACCTGCTGCTTTTGCAAAATTTTGCTCAACCTCTTTTCCATCTGAATATAAAACACCAGCATTATAACAACCAGAAGCATCTTTATATTTACACGCTTTTTCAAAAAAGTCAACGGATCTTTTCGCATCTTTTTTAACACCTTTTGGCTCTATAAAAACTATTCCTAATTTATAGCAGTTTGCCGCATCAGCACGATCACACGCTTTTTCATAGAAAGAGAGTGCTTTCATATACTCTTTAGCAAAGCCTTGCTGACCAAACTCGTAGATATTTGCGATATAGTTACACGCTTGTGAATAGCCATTTTCGCAAGATTTTTCATAAAGTTCCATTGCTTTTTGGTTACTCTGTTTTAAACCTTTTCCATCCTCATACATTAAACCAAGCGTGTAGCAACTTTGCGGGTGATTTTTATCGCAAAGGTCTTGGAAAAATTCAACGGCTTGAAAGTAGTTTTGTTCAACACCTTTTCCAGTTAAATACATATCTCCAAGCATATAACAACTTGAAACATTGCCATCTTGACAAGTTTTTGTCAAGTTAGGGGTTTGAGCCAATAGGGCAGACGAAGCAAAAAGCACCAATAAAAGCAACAATTTTCTCATGATAAATACCTTTTTTACATTTAATGATTTTATATTTTACACAATTTTACACAAAAAATATATAAATAATTTTTAAGTAGATTATAAAAAGTTGATTTTTTAAGCAAAAAAAAGAAAAAAATAGATTATTTTCCAAAAAAAGCAAAAAAGTTGTATAATTCAAAACTAATTTTAGAGTTTTGTGTATATAAAAGTATATAAAACTTAATTCATAAGGAGACGATGTGAAAACAGCGTTAAACAAAAAGAGGTTTGGTTTTTTAAGGGGGGGGGGTTACACTATTAGTTAGCCTTCTTTTTGGAATTATGGTTGCCGGGTGTACACCACAAAGGTTTCATTCTGCTCTTGCGGTGTATAATTCGGGGTATAATTACAGTGATACCGAAACCGTTGTCTTTCTTCGTAAAGATTTAGACTTTGATAAAGCTTTTAATGAAGTTGTTTTTGCCCTAAATAGGAATGGTTTTGAAATAGAGGAAATGCAACCACAGGCTGGTTATATACGTAGCAAGTGGAGTTCGCTTGGGAATGAGGTGTATCGTGTGGCACATTATTATAAAGTTCGTGCAATTTGTAACTTTAATCCTGATAGAACAAAGTTGGTAATAAATGCTGAAGCACAATACAAACCGAGCTTATTCGATTCATACCGAAGAGGTTCTGATAGCATAGTTCCAGAAATCTTGCGTAAAGATATTAATATGGTAATTGGTAATTAATCCACCAGATAGTATGCAATAAAAAGCGTTCCTATATTAAAGTCGTAAGTTTCACTTCTTTATTTAAGGACGCTTTTTATACTCTAATAATCAATCTACTTTTCATAACCCTTTATATAGTAGGTATCTTTCTTTGGAAGTTTTTCGATATGAATTTTATACTTTTCAGACCAATTTTTTATTATCTGAGTGGTTTGGTCTTGCAAACTTGATGCGGCTTGATTTTTGATTTTTATATAATCGTGTGAATTTGAGAGTGCCACAAACGAATCAAACGGCTTTAGTTGTTCGTTGAGAACTATGATATGTTTTGCAATCTGTTCAAAGTTGTGAGTATTTTTTTTGAT
>JAIRQK010000063.1 GCA_031256525.1 Campylobacteraceae bacterium | reverse complement strand
CAGTGAAGTATTACAAAAAGTAGAGTTGCTTTGTGGAGATTTTGAGCAAACGATTAATTATGCAAGTTCTAATACATTATTTTATTTTGACCCTCCCTACAAACCTTTGAGCGAAACTTCGAGTTTCAATTCTTATGCAAAAGACGAATTTAACGATGAAGAACAAATCAGATTAAAAAACTTTTGCGATAAATTGGATAGTTTGGGGCATAGTTGGATTTTAAGTAATTCCGATGTAAAAGGTAAAAATAAAGAAGATAATTTTTTTGATGATTTATATTCAAATTTTATAATCAAACGAGTTGGTGCCAAAAGGAGCATTAACGCAAATCCAGAAAAAAGAGGTTTTTTGACAGAATTATTAATTACAAATCAACTAAGCACGGTCAAATATGTCAGAGCGATTTGAATTATTTTTATCTCAATTGAGTGAAACCAATTCTACACTTGATAGTTTTGTAGATTTTGAAAAGATAAAACGAAATGTAAATTGTATTTCGATAAAACTCAACCAGTTAAATTATTTGATTGGCAGAGAAAATCTAAAAGAGGCTGTTGAAGAGCTATATTTAGAAAATAGAACTGTTTTTCAGGTGCTAGATATTCTTATTGCTGTTAGAAAAAACAAGAAAGTTATTGATGAAAGTGGCAATATTGTTTTTCTTGAGACATATTTTGAAACTAATGAAAAGGTTGTTAAATACATTGAAACAACAGGTCTTGCCGATATTTTTAGAAATAAAAATATTACAAATTTGGTTGATTACGTTTTTGGCATTGAAGTAGGGCTTGATACGAATGCAAGAAAAAACAGAGGTGGAACAAATATGGAAAAAGCTGTTTCATCCATATTTGACAAAGCAGGAATTTGTTATGAAACACAGGTGAATGTTGCCGAGTTTTCTGACATAAAAAGTCTTGGTGATGATGTAAAAGTTTTTGATTTTGCCATTAAAACAAAGGAAAAGACGTACTTAATTGAAACAAATTTCTATAATGGTGGTGGTTCAAAACTCAATGAAGTTGCAAGAGCCTATTCTGACGTCTCACCGAAAATAAATCAATACAACAATTACGAATTTGTTTGGATTACTGACGGACAAGGTTGGCTTTCTGCAAAAAACAAGCTACAGGAAGCATTTAGCATAATTCCAAGTTTGTATAATTTGACAACGCTTGAAAAATTTATTAGTAAAATTAAAGCAGAAGGAGTTTTAAAAATAAAAATATGAAAGTAGAAGCACATAATGTTTTAGTTGAAACTCTTTTTAAAAAAGGGCAATTTATTATTCCTGATTATCAAAGAGAGTATGGTTGGGACAGGGAGCACGTAAAAGAATTACTCGATAACATAGATGAAACCCCAACAGAAGAGAACTATTTTATTGGACATATGGTTTTTGAGGGAGAGTATAATGGTAATAATTTTGAGGTTGTTGATGGTCAACAAAGAATAACTACTCTTACCATATTATTGTGCTCAATAAGAGATAGATTTATTGAGTTAGGAGAAAATAATTTAGCGGAAGCGATTCATACAAGTTATATTTTTGGTAAAGATAAAAATTTTAATGATTATGTTGTGTTAGAAAATAAAATGCCTTACCCTTTCTTACAAGCATATGTACAAAGTAAGCCTGCAGATAAAGTTACAGCAATACAACCAATTAAATCAGGAGAGAAAAAAATAAGAAGTTGTTTTGACCAGATAAACAAATACTTGAACTCCTTTGATAAGGAACAGTTGATTGTTTTGCGAGATAAAATTTTAAAATTGGAAGTAATATTTGTAGCTGCTGACGATCAGGTAGATGCATCTACAATATTCATGACCATAAATGCGACAGGAAAGGATCTCTCGCCACTAGATCTAGTGAAAAACTATATTTTTAATTTATACCCAAAACTACCTCATTTAAATGAACCGAATGACACATGGATGAGAATAATATCAAATACTCATGGCTCAGTGAAATTTTTAAACAATTTTTTCGCTTCTCGATATAAAAAAGTTTCTGACAAAAGAATATTTAAAGAATTTTTACTTACCGTTAAAAAAGAAGGTAAAGAAAATATTAAAAGTTTTTTGCAGAACGTCGAAAGCGATTCGATAGTATTTAGAAAAATTATAAAACCAAAACCAGATGATTGGAGCAAAAATGATTATGATATTTTTGAATCTATAAATGCTATTACTAATATTTTTAAGATTGAAGTAGCTAATACATTTCTTATTTCTCTTCTTAGAAGTTATAATGAAAGTCAAATATCAAAAGCATATTTATTAAAGGCATTATCATTTATTGAAAGATTTCATTTTGTTAATAATGCTGTTTGCTCAAATAGGTCATCAGGATACAATGAAATGTATGCCAAACAAGCAAAGCAACTATTTGAAGTTGACAGCAAAGATAAAAAACATCGCATTATAAATGAATTGGGAAAATATCTAGAAAAGAAACTTCCGAATAAAGAAATGTTTACAAGCCATTTTGATAATAAATTATATTTTTTATCTACTTCGCAAAAACAAAAAACTCTTGTGCAATATGCTCTTAACAAGATAGAACGCAAAGCAAATTCGAATGCTGTTTTAATACAAACAAGTTTAGAGCATGTTTATCCGGAAAAACACAAAGGTTGGTTGCCTTTGAAAAAATCTGATTTGATAAAGAATGTTGGAAATTTAGTTTTACTAGATCAAGGTTTAAACTCTATTGTTGGCAATAAAATTTATGCTTTAAAGAAACAGCAAATTGTTACAAAATCTCATATAGAATCTACGAAAAAAGTGTTTTTGAATCATGAACAATGGTCAGATGAAGAAATTTTAGAAAGAAGAAATAATTTAATTGATGAACTATACATAAATATTTGGAAATAATAATGCTCAAGCCATATTTCAAATCAGCGGACAATAATTTCTATCTTCTTCACGGAGATACTTTTGATTTATTGTCTAAATTTGATTTCAAATTTGATATGATTTTTGCAGATCCGCCCTATTTTTTGTCAAATGGCGGATTAACTGTTGAGAATGGGAAAGTTGTCAGCGTAAACAAAGGCAATTGGGATAAATCTTTTGGCTTTGAATACATTAACGAATTTAATCGCAAATGGCTTTCTCTAATTCGCAACAAAATGAAAGAAGACGCTACGATTTGGATAAGTGGAACAATGCACAATATTTTCTCTGTCGGACAAATTCTTGCGGAATTAGATTTCAAGATTTTGAATGTAATAACTTGGGAAAAAACAAATCCGCCACCAAACTTTTCCTGCCGATATTTTACCTATTCAACTGAACAAATTATTTGGGCACGAAAAAATGAAAAAACACCTCATTATTTCAATTACGAGTTAATGAAAGTGTTGAATGCTGACAAACAAATGAAAGATGTTTGGAAATTGCCAGCCATTCAATCTTGGGAAAAATCATGTGGAAAACACCCAACGCAAAAACCTTTGTCTGTTTTAACTCGACTAATTCTTGCATCAACAAAACCAAATGCTTGGATTTTAGATCCGTTTACGGGAAGTAGCACAACAGGCATTTCGGCAAACCTTTTAAATCGCCGTTTTCTTGGTATAGACAAAGAATTAGAATTTCTTAAAATCAGCAAAAATAGGAAATTAGAAATTGAAAATCAACCAATTGCTGAAAATTATAAAGAAAAAATTGCGGGATTTATAACAAAGAAACAACTATCAACATTCCTGCAAAATGAGATTGACAACAGTGAGACAGCAAATAAAAAGTATTGTTACTAATAAGAATTTTAATACAATTGCTAATGGTATTGTAGAGAATGAAATAGAATATAGAATTAGCAAAAAAATAAAAAACTGGAGACAAATATGAAAAAAGCCATTTTTTTGGATAGAGATGGTGTTATAAATGTTGATAGTGGCTATGTTTACAAAATAGATGATTTTGAGTTTTTCCCCGATGTTTTTTCTACACTAAAGTATTTTCAAAAGCAAAATTTTCTTATTTTTATCGCTACAAACCAATCAGGAATAGCAAGAGGATATTTTACGCACGAAGATTTTGATAAACTAAATAGGTATATTTTGGAGGAGTTTAGAAAAGAGGGGATTGTCATCTCGAAAATCTATTTTTGTCCCCACTCTCCAGATGAAAACTGCGAATGTCGAAAACCAAAACCAAAAATGCTACTTGATGCTATGAGCGAGTTTGATATCAATATGAAAAAATCTTGTATGATAGGCGATAAAGAGAGCGATATGGAAGCAGGGCATAACGCAGGAATAAAAAATCTTATACTGATTAATAAAAAATCCCCAAAAAGTGTAGCTAAATATAATGTTAATTCTTTAAGTGATACAATAAAAATTATATTTTAAATTTGGAATAGCAAAATGTCATCATACATAAAACTTGAAAATAAGACGATAGTTATAACAGGTGGTGCTGGTTTTATAGGAAGCAATCTTGCTTTTTATTTTCAAGAAAATCACCCAACATGCAAAGTTATAGTTTTTGATAAATTTCGTTCAAATGAGAAATTTAGCAATGGCAATCTGAAAAGTTTTGGTTCTTTCAAAAATTTACTTGGATTTCGTGGCGAAATAATAAGTGGCGATATAACAAATCAAGACGACCTTAAAAGGCTTGAAAACATCGATATAGACTATATGTTTCATGAGGCTGCGATTTCCGATACGACTGTTCTTGAACAAGATATTATGATAAAGACAAATCTCAATGCTTTTAAAGACTTGCTTGAGCTTTGTAAAAGAAAAAACGCAAGAATGATATATGCAAGTTCGGCTGCAACTTATGGAAATAGACCATCTCCTCAAGTAGTTGGAGACGAAGAACCTGAAAATATATATGGATTTAGTAAACTTGCTATGGATAATTTGGCTTTGAATTATTCAAAAGAGAACAATATGGTCATTGTTGGGCTTAGATATTTTAATGTATATGGCAAAAGAGAGTTTTACAAAAATAAAACAGCTTCTATGGTTTTACAGCTTGGACTTCAAATACTCAGTGGAAATAGACCAAGACTTTTTTTTAATTCGCATCAAATTTTGAGAGATTTTGTCTATATTGAAGATATTATACAAGCAAACATTTTGGCGATAAATGCTAAAAAAAGCGGTGTTTACAATGTTGGTGCAGGAAAGGCGAGGTCTTTTCAAGATATAGTTGATATTTTACAGAACGAATTTAAAACAAGCTATGAGATAGAGTACTTTCAAAATCCATACACCGCATATCAAACTCACACTCAAGCAGATATAACTCTCACTTGCAAAGAGCTTGGGTACGAGCCAAAATACTCTCTTGGAAAGGGTATCAAAGAGTATATTTCATACATCAAATACATTTATGAAAAAGAGGTAAAAAATGTATGAGATGCAAAAGATACCAAATATTTTAGTTGTTGGCGACTTTATGATAGACCACTATCTTTGGGGCAGTTGCAACAGAATTTCCCCAGAAGCTCCTGTTCAAGTTGTTGATATAAAAAATGAGACTTCAAAACTTGGAGGAGCGGGAAATGTTGTCTTAAACCTTTTAAGTCTTGGGGCAAAAGTAGATGTTTCGACTGTTTTAGGAGAAGATGAAAATTCGCAACAAATAGTAAAAATGCTTGAAGAGTTGAAGATAGATATAGATTTGATAGAGTACGAGAAAGATAGAGTTGCAAGTAAAAAAACAAGAGTTATAGCAGCTCATCAACAGATAATAAGATTTGACAAAGAGAGCAAAGATGATATTTCAAAAGAGACAGAAGAGAAGATAGAGAGAAAAATAGTTGAAAATATAAAAAAATATGATGTGATTTTATTGTCTGATTATGCAAAGGGGATATTAACAGATAGCCTTACACAAAAGATAATAAAAAAAGCAAATGAAAATAACATATTTGTTTTAGTAGACCCAAAAGGCAATGACTACAGTAAATATTTTGGTGCTACTTTGCTTACGCCAAATAAAAAAGAGGCGTCAATCGCTACAAATATTGATATAAAAGATGACAACACGCTTTTAGAAGCGATAAAAAAGCTAAAAAATGATGTAAATTTAAAATATTCACTCATTACTCTCTCAGAAGATGGAATGGCGATATATGTCGATAAACTTACAAAAATTCCAACTATCGCAAGAGAAGTTTATGATGTAACTGGTGCTGGAGATACAGTCCTTGCTGCTCTTGGAGTTGGGCTTAGTCTTGGATATGATATTTACAAATCAGCCTCTTTTGCAACAAGTGCAGCCGCAGTTGTTGTAGCAAAACTTGGAAGTGCTGTAGCAAGCATAGAAGAGATAGTTCAATATGAAAAAAAGGCAAATCAAAATAGACTAGAAGAGAAAATTTTTATATGCGACAATCTTAAAAATTTACTCTCAAAAACAGAAAAAAAGATAGTGTTCACAAATGGTTGTTT